>DOJM01000296.1:12533-16296 GCA_003529225.1 Paenibacillus sp. | reverse complement strand
CCTCCTAAAAGTTTTGTAAGCATCGCTCCATTGAATTACTTCGAGCAAAACTTGCTTCGAAAGCGATACTTAGTTTTGTGAGCAGACACTTCTTTGAGTTACTTCTAACAAAAACTCAAATTGCAAGCTTCTGCCTATGCTCTTTTGTCGATAGTGTGCGAGAGAAAGCCCTTGTTTATGCAGGTTAAAATGGTTTAATTTGAAAGCTTTAAGTATTGCTTTTTACTACCGGTCATGCTAAACTATTTTAAGTTGTGAATCATTTGATAATGATTTCGAATGTCTTACAGGAGGTGAATGCAATGCCAAATATTAAATCCGCGGTTAAACGCGTAAACACGAACGAAAAACGCCGTGCACTGAACGCTTCCCAAAAATCCGCGCTTCGTACAGCTGTGAAAACTGCTGATGTAGCACTGACAGGTACGGAAGTTGAAACTGCTCAAGCTGCTTTCCAAGCTGCTTCCAAAAAGCTGGACAAGGCCGTAACTAAAGGTCTGGTTCATAAAAATGCGGCTGCCCGCAAAAAATCCCGCTTGGCGAAGAAATTGAACGCTCTTAAGGCTCAAGCCTAGGACGACATTCATAATGAGCAATTGAAGAACCTGACCGCATGTTTCATACGGTTGGGTTTTTTTGTGCCTACTATTCTATAAATATAAGTAATAGTTTCCTTTAGACGTTAGTTGAATGAAAAAAACCACCTTAGAAAGGTAGTTTTTTTGAACGATCAACTTTTCTCTTTTTTCATTTCATAATAATGACCATCCCATAAGAAAATCATCGTTTGGTCGTCTTTAATAATAAAAATACTACCGGCATTTGTCCAATTATTTATAAATACCGTTTTAACCGATTCTGATTCAATTCCAATGTCACTTAATTCATTTCTGTATTCGTTAAAAAAATCATCCTTTGTTATGTTCTCTTCCTTATATTCAGGGCTCATAATACACTCCAATCACCAAAATAGGAAGGTGAGTCTGAAGAATTATTCACAGGCGACCCAGAAGTAGAAACTGACGGTGAACTCGTATCAATTTCGCCACAAGAACTAATGAACAGAACGACCAAAAGCAGTGCCGAATAGTAAAATATATTTTTCATAGTTGGATCATCTCCAAATACTTTTTCCACTGCTTAGTTCAAGTACCTAGCCGCAACATAAACAATTCCAGACCAAGCACTTTATCTATAGCTCCTGTCTTCATCTTATAATCCAGATCAGCCAGTGCACTTAAAATTTGCCGCAGACGTTCACTTGAGAACTTGTGGGCCTGCTCCCCTGCAAGCTTTACTGCATAAGGATGAAGTCCAATCTGTGAGGCAATCTGACCCTGCGAATAACTATGTGCTGATAAATCCTTCACCTGCAAAATAATTCGGAACTGCCGCGCAACCAGCGCAGCAATCTTAATGGGTTCTTCCCGCTGCTTCAACAGCTCATACAGCGTATCAAGCGCCTTATCTAGACGCAGATTAGCGATATCTTCTACAAGCGTAAACACATTTTGTTCCGTTCCGCGATGCACCAGACTCTCTACTGCTTCTGCGTCTACGGTTCCGCCCTTACCAGCGAACAAACAAAGCTTGTCCATTTCCGCGGATAAGCCCTGCAAACCTGTCCCGGCATTAGTGATAAGAATCTCTGCGGTGCCAGGTGCCATTGTACATCCCCGCTCACGAATCCCTTTCTCTACCCAGCGCAGCAGTTCTTCTGNNCCTCCCGCCGTTTTAACAGTCTTCACAATTTTCTTACGCTCGTCCAGCTTGTCATTATTCACCATAAAGACAATCACACTGAAATCTACAGGATGCTGCAAATAATCACTTAAAATATCTATACGATGCTCAAGTTTGGCATTTTCTTTTCCCGCTGTAAATAACGATGCGTCCCGCACCAGCAATAATTTACGTTCTACCATAAAGGGTACAGTCTCAGCTTCTTCTACCACAGCCTGCACCGGCGTCTCTGAGAGATCAAAGGGAATAACCGCAAAATCGCGATCCTCTTTGGCAATCAGCTGGTCTTCCAGCAATGCCGCGAATTCATTCATTCGAAATTTTTCACTGCCGTACAAAAGGTACAGCGGTGAGATTTTCCCTTGTTTGATTTCTTTTATCGCCGTTTTGGCATCCATTCCGCCACTTCCTTTTCCATTCATCTAGCCCAATTTGCCCAGATTCCTATTGTAGCAAAAAAAGCGATATAAATGCACATGCAAAAACGGAGAAACTGTGGCAGCCATGGCCAAAGCCCCTCCGTTTAAGCGGCGCATCTATATAAACGCCGGAATGAGAAGCCCTAGAAACTTCCCATCCGACGGTCATACCGATGTTCTTCAAATTCTATACTCTCTAGTTCCTGTCCGGTTGCTATAGTATATTCTGAAACTTCGAAAAATGTTCCAGCCTCAATTTAATTTGTTGACGTTGAAGATGGAGTCTTCGATGGTGTTGCCCCAGGTGATGTAACCGGCGTTGAAGAAGCTGCTGCTTCCTGTACAGTGTACACCTTAGTGGTATTCACACCATCTTTCTCCGTCACATACGTAAACTGCGAGCTATCCGCCGACCATTCTCCAGAAATCCAATTTCCTTCTAAGGGATAAGAAGTCACTGCTATCCTATCTTCCACTGAGCCTTCGGGTGAATTCTTATAAATAACAAGCTGTAATCCAGCGAACTCAACCGCATAATGCCCATCAGGAGAAGTCCAAGTCTGTACATTAGAATCATTAGAAATGTTAAAACCCATAACGCCTAGTCCGAAGTCATCAGAAGTCCTTAATGATTCCTCCGCAGATGGCGTTGAATCAGCTGCGATCTCTTTATCTAAAGAAGCAGGTTGATCCTTCTTATCCGCTTTGGGCTGATTATTACTGCCAGCGCTAGTATCCGGAGTTTGAACTTTCGTTACCGTATCCGGCTTCGGCGTCATAATCTTCTCCGTAGGATTGGGATTCACATTATTTGTTGGTTCTGGTATCGACCGTCCTCCAGATCCAGCATTAGCTTCTGGAGGAGAATTCGGCATCGAGGTAGGTTCTACCGGCCCCATCGCTCTGTCTAAAGCAGCGTTATCCTCATTCACATCCTGTGCAGCTGATAGAGCCCCCGAATCCGTTCCGCTATTAGCAGGCGCAGCCTCATATGAATTAGCAGAAGTAGAGGTTTGCGATTCAATAGCCATATTATTAGCACTATCGCTGGTCGCTTTACTACTATCCTGCATCATTTGTTCTACCTCTGCCCCAGGCATTTTATCCGGCATATTAAAAATAGCGATCCCTAATATTACGGCAGCTGCGATAGCTCCAATGCCTGTCCGTGTTGCTATAGAGGTTCCCTTGGAAGGTTTACCGCGGGAGCTTTCTCGTGAAAATGGAACTACAACTGGTTCCTCGGTTCTCACAGCGCTTTGTTCACGGCTGCTTCGATCCAATTCTGCAAGCTGAGGTAAAATAGAGTCAACCAGACTAAACGGGGGTTTCACGTCTGGCAACTGCTCCAATTCTTTGGAGAGCAGTGTCAGCCGCTCAAAGACTTCCGCGCAGGAAGGACAATTATCGATATGACGGAACATCTCAACAATCTCATCTTGGCTCAAGTCTTGGTCTATATAGCGGTGCATCCATTCCATCACCTCCGCGCATTTCATCCCGATACACCACCTTTCTGGTACTCCTGAAGTCTATTCTGCAGCTGCTGTCTGGCCCTAAACAGATATGATTTCACTGTATTCAAAGGCAAATCCAGGCAC
>DOJM01000296.1:12121-12482 GCA_003529225.1 Paenibacillus sp. | reverse complement strand
CGTTCCACATTGTGTTTATCCTGAAACACCATTTCATGCTCATCAATAGAAACTGTAGGTTTAGTTCTTCTGAATTTATCAATGCAAATATTGGTAACGATTCGCTGAACCCACGTTTTGAACTGGGCCTTTTCCTCATATGAACCGATTTTGGTATAAACCCGGATCAAGGCCTCCTGAGATGCATCCAGCGCATCTTGTTCATTATGCAAAATGTAGAAGGCGGTTTTATATACATGCCCTTCAATTTCTCGCAATAGGGTGATTAGAGCGTCGCGATCGCCCGCTTGAGCGGCTCTGATGAGTCCCTGCTCCACCACGAAGGTTCCCCCTCTCTATGCAATCTTACTGACGCGCAAGA
>DOJM01000296.1:9112-12046 GCA_003529225.1 Paenibacillus sp. | reverse complement strand
ATAAACGCCTTCGGCATCCTAATAAGGCCGGCAAGCGTTTTGTTAAGAAATATCCCCCATTTCCAAAAGAAACAGCTTATCCTCCTGTCGGAAAAGAAGCCGTAAGTAAACAAGAAATAACCTTAAAACCGAGCACATAACTCTATTTATATAACACAATCTTGCAGAGCAAGAATACTGCATAGTTGTCCCTAGTTTCATCATCCACGACATACGCCTCTCCATTCTCAAAAATATGAGGATTATTGTAATTCCGCTCTAATAAATAGATCTGGCCTTCCGTCACCTTACAACCATGGAATGCCGACGCAATCTCTACGTATTCCGCATCCTCTTCATCAGCTGCAAGATACAGCTTTTTATCATGATAAGCAGGCATATACTCACTCCCGGTCCGATAATAAACCATTCCAATTCGTTGACGTCCGTTAAACATCACAACTCTTCTACTTTATAGTTTATTGCCTTTGTCCACATTCTATACTTTATGAAAACATATAATGTAAGAAAATCTGAATGTCGGAAAATATGTATATAAAAAAGGTTGTACGACTGACATGCATCAGCTATACAACCTTCAATAAATCTATCTATTCGAAATTAAGAAAAAACAGAATTAAATACCTTTTAACTCTTTAAATTTTGCTACATACTGAGCCGCAAGATCGGTAATCTGATCATATCGGCCATCCTTCGCCGGTGCAGTCAAATTGCCCCCGATACCTACTGCTATACAGCCGTTGGCAATCCACTTCTCCATATTATTCAGATCCACGCCACCTGTTGGCATAATGTTCACATGCGGCATAGGACCTTTAACCGCTTTCACATAATCCGGACCAAACGCACTGCCAGGGAACAGCTTAAGCACATCCACACCAAACTTCAACGCTTCCTTCATTTCATTTAAAGTCATGCAGCCAGGCATGTATGGAATACCATAAAGATTACACATCTTAGCTGTCTCTGATTCAAAAGAGGGGCTAACCACAAATTCTGAGCCTGCAAGAATGGCTATTCTCGCTGTTAATGGATCAAGTACAGTTCCTGCTCCAATCACTGCGCGATCTCCGTACTCCGCTACCAATCGTTTAATCGCCACATCCGCATCCGGAGTAGTAAAAGTTACCTCAATATTATTCAAACCGCCTTCGATACAAGCAACGGACATTTTAAAAGCTTCCTCAGCACTATCAGCACGAATAACAGCTACAACTCCAACGGACGCCACATTCTGCAATACTTTCATTTTCTTCATCAGTAGACTCCCTTTCTCTTGGTACGATCATAGATGAATATGAAATACTAATTTAGATAAACTTTTTTATTAAATTTACTAACCTAAATGATATAATCTATAATCAGATAGTAATAACAATACGGATAACAGTCAATACATTTTTCTGAGTATAGAGAGATTAATTTATTCAAACGACCAACAAACCCTTGTATTATAATGGTTTGTTTCTTATTTAATTTCTTTTATCCAAAACACCATTCGGATTAAAAATCATTCTTTTATTGTACAAAACCGATTTATGTGATAATTTCAAATTAAACATCATTATACTGGGATAAATTCATTACCCTAGGAGGAACTCAAATGAGTAAACAGTTGGATGCCGTCACTTTCGGGGAGCCGATGGCAATGTTTTATGCGAATGAAACGGGTCCCCTGCATGAAGTATTTTCGTTCTCCAAAGCGTTGGCAGGTGCCGAGAGCAATGTAGCTACAGGTTTATCACGCTTAAATCATCCTACAGGTTATGTTACGAAGCTTGGCGAAGATAATTTTGGTCATTTCATTGCTCAAGCAATGAAGAAAGAAAACATTGATACCGACAACATTACTTTTACTAAAGAAAATTCAACGGGTATGTTAATCAAATCAAAGGTTGTTACTGGCGATCCTAAAGTCGAATACTTCCGCAAAAATTCCGCGGCCTCCAAGCTTAGCCTGGTTGATTTTGACGAGGCGTACTTTAATGCTGCAGGACATTTACATGTAACAAGCATCTCCTCTGCCTTATCCAAGAGCTGTCATGAATTCTCTATTCACGCTATGGAGTTTATGAAGCGGCAAGGAAAGACGGTCTCCCTCGATCCAAACCTGCGCCCCAGCTTATGGCCGGATACGGAAACGATGGTGAACACGATCAATGATCTGGCTACACGCTGTGATTGGTTCCTTCCAGGACTCGGTGAAGGCAAGATTCTTACTGGTCTAAGTACGCCAGAAGAGATTGCGGACTATTATCTGGCGCGCAGCGTCAGCTTAGTCGTCATCAAGCTCGGACCTGAAGGCGCTTACTATAAATCCGCTGAAGGAGAAGGTTATGTCGACGGGTTTAAGGTAGAGCATGTCGTTGATACCGTAGGTGCAGGTGATGGGTTTGCCGTTGGTGTAATCAGTGCGATGCTGGAAAAGCTTCCGATTGCTGAGGCCGTCAAACGCGGCAATGCGATCGGTGCGTTAGCTGTCATGTCGCCTGGCGATATGGATGGACTTCCGACCNNTCCGACCCGTGAGGAGCTGACGAAGTTTATGCAGCAGGAGGTTTAAGCACATAGATTTGAGTCAGTTTTCGCAACATAATCTCAGTAAACTTTTGTAATTCTCATAAATAGCTGAATGCAACCATATCTACACAACATAGCTGTACTCTATACAACTATATCGAGTCAAAATCGTTTCTTCTCGGCTTTAATTGCACTTTATACATTTAAAAACCAGGTGAACATCGCTGCCAGCAATTTCCCGCAGAAATAACTGCACAAAATACAATTAAACTCTCAATCCAGGAAGCACAGACTAAAATAGTTGCAGAAAGTACAATTAACCGCAAGAAGAAACAACAACGTTGCAGCCTTATAGTCTAGCAGCTTGGGAGTTTTATTATTAAAAAATGCCGTCTCACAGTTAATCTGTGGAAC
>DOJM01000296.1:477-9041 GCA_003529225.1 Paenibacillus sp. | reverse complement strand
CCTTTATCCTCGATAGAAGAGAGTATAATCTTAGCAGCTTGCATGCCCATTTCGTAAGCAGGCTGACGAATCGTTGTAATGACCGGATTATAAATTTGCGCGAACTCTGCATCATCTATACCGATGACAGACAATTGTTCCGGAATAGCGATAGCATTTCGATTCGCATATTTCAAAATCTCTGCTAGCGTGATATCATTCGTAGCCAATAGCGCTGTCGGAGGATCCGGCAACGCTAAAAGGCGCTTCAGTCCTGTAGCTAATTCTTCTTTTGGCACACTACAGATATACTCCTCACGCAGCGTTAGTCCCGCTTCTTCCATCGCCTTTTTATAACCACTGATCCGCTCTTTACGAGGGGTAATGGCATGCTCACCTAACGGTAGGGACACTAGCGCAATTCGCTCATGGCCTTGCTGTGTCAGCTGTCCCACACCTATCTTGGCCGCCATTTCGTTGTCGAGCAATAAACTCTGCGTGGTGATTCCATCTACCAGACGATCCATAAACACTAACGGAAAATCCGCCTCTATTAGTCGGCTGTATGCAGATGGATTGTTCCCCGTCGGAAAAATAATCAAACCGTCCACCTGGCGGGCAACTAAGGTTTCGACGTACTTGCTTTCTTTTTCCGCATTCTCATCGGCATTGCATATGATCACTTGGATTCCGTGTTGCTGCAGTTCACTCTCAATCGCCCGGATACACTGGATAGACAGCGAATAATCGATATTAGCAACGATGATTCCGACCATATGCGTCCGATTCTGTTTCAGACTGCGCGCAAGTCCATTCGGTTGATAATTAAGCTCCTCGATCACAGCCTCAATCCGATTCTTCGTCGCTTCACTCATATATTTAAAACGTTTGTTCAAAAATTGGGAGACCGTACTCTTCGACACTCCCGCTTTTTGAGCCACATCATCAATCGTTAACTTCTTCATCTCTTCGGCTCCACTCTTCTCAAAAGAAAATTACATTATCAAAAAGTATAGCTTTTATTGGGTGAATTATCTACTAAGGAGTATTGTTCATAAAATCCATATAAAGCTTATTTTGTTGCTCTTCATGATAAAAAAGCCCAATTCTCATCCAGCCACCCCAATCCAGCTTTCATAAGAATATCCGCTTTACGTTGTTCCCCGCCCACTTTTTATAATCCATGAGTAATGTTTCTCCCTTAATCTCTTTAAAACCAATTGCTGTAGCAGATGTTGGAATGCTCATGGTCTCCATATCATAAAGTGCGGTTTTCTCCTTGTACTTTTTATCCCCTGCATGTTCTAAGTAACTAAGTACGAGTTGCTCATGCTCCTTATCAACAGCAATGATTGACTTGTATTCTAAAAGTGTATTATCAAAGGATTTAAGCGCGATCGGTACCACAGTTTCCCCTGCCGCTGCTTTTTTAACATTAAGCATTGAAAATTCACCATCCTCATACATACCTACACCAAGAGTCTTTTTGCAGGAAGTTAACAGGACATAATCTCCCGCTCCAAAAACCCAACTCAAATATTGATACGTACTTGCCCCTCCCGCATAAAGAGGAAAAGTATATATCCTAGTAGCCGAAGAAGCCGATATGGTATTTCTTCGCTTAGCATGTTTCGTCTCACCCCTTGCCTAATAAGAATTTTCAAACTTGAAAAAGTTCCCTTTAAAATGAATAATTAGGACATATATTACTTAACAGCATAATCTGTATATCTGTCTATTAAAAAGCACTACCGATGAACGCTTAAACGTCATCAGTGGTGCTCACATATATGATAGGGGTGATCTGAATCTTAGTTGTCGCTCTCGTTGTAAGTTTATCCTCCGTAATCGGGGTATAATGTTCAAACCATATACCCGGACTCGGATATATCTGTAAAAAGCGTTCTATTGCACAAAATGCAATGCCTCCACCAACTTATATCGCACTTCAATCCCCTCAGCCCGCACCCGCATCTGTATCTCCCCCTGCTGATCCGTCCGGAATATAGATGCTTGGTTAGCTTGCAATCGCTCCAACACCTCAGCTTTCGGGTGACCATACAGATTATTGACACCCGCAGAAATCACCGCTGCTGCAGGCTGCCAGAATTTTAACCAAGCTTCGCCAGAGGATGTCTTGCTGCCATGGTGAGCCACCTTCAGCACATCAATGACAGGTCCAGCACTGATCCCCTTTTGCTTAGCCTGCTCTACAATCGCCTCCTCAGCTTCCATATCCATATCTCCGGTGAATAGAAAGTTCCTATCATTCATCTCTAAGCGAAAAGCTACCGAATCGTGGTTCTGCTCTTCCAGTAGAGGAATGCCATTCTGATAAGGAGTACCCGACGCTTCTCCATCCCTTCCCTCCGGCCATAAAAAGGACAGCTCCGTCTTGTCATCCGGGGATAGGGTCATTCCTTGATGCACAGCATACAACTGAACATCCCTCTCTAGTGCAGTCCTCATCATCCCCATATAAAACTCGCGATCAACTAACGTTCCATTAAAAAGCAACGCCGAAACCGGAATCTCTTCCAACACGGCTTGGAGTCCTCCGGCATGATCCTGATCTCCATGTTTCAAAATAATGACATCTAAACGGTGGATACCACGTTTTTTCAGCAGAGGCACCAGCACTTTAGCGCCAACCTCGAACGGACTTCGGCGAACGCGCCACTCTTCTTTTTGACCAAAGTTTAAGGTGCCACCACCGTCCACTAGAATATGTGCTCCGCTCGGTGTAGTGATGAGAATGCTGTCACCTTGTCCAATATCCAGATAACTAACTGTACCTCTACCTGCTTGACCATCCGACTGATAACCCCTATACAGCAACACCCCCAGTCCACCTGCCAATAGTAGAACAATCGCTCCGCTCCANNCCAATAGCAAACTGCGCATACCCCACTCTCCCAAACCCACCGTGACTGTTCACAGATAAACCAGCCTCCGCTAAAGGTCTCGTCTCATCCTCCATATATTGCGGTGCAGAACGAGCTTCCTTTCCTAGCTTGGCAACATACAGCAGACCATACAACAAAACATAGTACACCCCGATCCACAGCAGTGAAGGCGAGCCCCAGATCAAAACTCCACCGGCAAATTTGTTGATCCATTCCACTGCGTAAAAAGTAAAGTTATTCAGCAGCTCCGTAACATGCGCCAGTACGTATGCTGCATCTTCCCACAGTCGTCCAAGCAGTAGTGCAAGCGTCCCTAGCGGCAATACTACAAAGGTAATAAAAGGTACAAAGACCAAATTGGCGACAAAGGACAGTAGCGAAAACTGATTAAAATAATAAATCGTGAGCGGGAAAGAAACTAATTGGGCCACTAACGTCACAGAGACCGCTCCTTTAAGCCAGCGTGGCATTGCACTCAGAAGAGGATTCATAAGCGGAACGTAGACCATCAAGCCTAAGGTCACCAGAAAAGACAGCTGGAAGCTGACACTGAGCAGCATATACGGATTCCAGATCAACATAACCAGTGCCGATGCCGCCAAAATATTCAGTCCATCCTTCAACATCCCAACTCGTGCAGCGAGCAAGGCAATCATACTCATCAGCCCCGCACGCACAATGGACGGACCCGCTCCAGACAGGAGAACGTATACCGGAACGAGTATGAAGGTGAGCGTTAGCGCGGTCTCTTTNNTAAGCGCCTGAACAGAAATAAAAGAACGCCTACATACACCGCTACATGCATACCTGAAATGGCGAGAATATGCGTCAAACCGAGCTGCGAGAACTGCTTAAAGGTATCCGGATCGAGATCATCCTGCATCCCAATGATTAAGCCCTTCATATACCCAGAGTGACGCTCTTGAAAAAGTTGATCCAGCTCTGCCCCAAGGACCGTACGCGCGCTGTCATTTATGCGAAAAATCGTTAACGGACTCCATGAATCTGGCACAGTTGCCCTCACATTTTCCGCTCCCTGTCCCTTCAAAAGCCAATGAATCTTCTTCGTATGTAAATAGGTACGATAATCGAATCCTCCAAAATTACGCGCTACTGCTGGCTCTTCCAGCACACCATTAAACACCACCTCATCCCCTCTTCGCCACTTCGCAGCAACAGTAATTTCTTGCTCGGCCAGAAGTTTGATCTGCACCGCTACTAACTCCCCCTCCACCTTTTCACCCTGCTCTTCCACAGCATCAGATGAATTATCATCTTCTTCTGCAAGCAGATTCATATGTGATAGCTTTATCGTAAAATCAACCCGATCCCCATCCCGATCCACAACGGAAACGATCGTGCCTCTAGCTTCCACGGGACTCCCATGCAGCTCTGCAATCGTACTACCCAGCGCTTCAGGTATTCCGCTAATATTGCGGGCTTCGTTCCACTCCCAATATCCAGCTGCTAAAGAAATGGACAAACACAACACGGCTATGTATTTCCAGCTCATTGTTCCCCACACTATCAGACTTACCAGTAAAAGTATTAATCCAGCCCACGCCAATAGCAGTCCGCTCCCTGAGCATAAGCAAGCCGCTGCACTTCCAGCCACCCAACATACCGTAAAGCTTAGCAAAGGTCTTTCCTTCACGTTTCCATCCCCCCTTTCACAATACTGAATACAAAAAAAGAACCTCTACATGCGCCATAAAAGCGCACGAGAGGTTCTTCCTCAAGCCATCTTATTAAATTGGTGTTGTACAGAATAGCTATTCCGATACTTTGATCATCGTTTCACTTGGCGGCTCATAATTCTCCAATTGGCGAAAAATGATACCCTTGGCAGCCATCATCGCTTCAACCTTTTCCATATCCTTACGGTAAGGTCGGTAATACACGATTTCCACGATACCACTGTTCGCCAGCATATTGGCGCAGGTCCAGCAAGGCTCATCTGTCACATAGACGGTACTGCCTTCCCGGTCGATCCGGTCTGTAAATAGCAAAAGATTCTGTTCCGCATGAATCGTGCGAATACAGCGCTGTTTCTTCACCATTGTCTCTACGCCATCCACGATTTCCATTTCATATTGCTCCGAGAGCATACAACCTGCCTCTGAACAATCAGATACGCCCATTGGCGCCCCGTTGTACGCGGTTCCTAGCAACTTCTTGCCTTGTACCAGCACAGCACCCACATGTCGGCGATTGCAGCGTGAACGAGTTGAGACCATGCAGGCAATGTCCATGAAGTAAGTATCCCAGTCTTTACGATAAGCAGCAGTCATAATCAATCTCCATATCCTTCTAAATAGTTGTTAACTATTGTAGCACATCCCCGCAAGTATTCACTAGGACAACGGTTGTAGCACATTCAACAGTACCTTCGATACCCTTTTATCTTCAAAATACTACTAAAGGCTTTAACTTTTCCAGCATTTTAGGCCCGATNNAATCAGATAGGCTACGAAAAGCCCCTTCACGATTGCGGTAATCGATCATAGCCTGAGCCTTCTTCTCTCCGATGCCTGGGAGATCCATCAGCTCCTTCGCACCTGCAGTGTTCACATTAATTTTACCTTCCTGTGAAGCAACTGACGTGGTAACTTCAAGCGCCCCCTCAACATTCCCCCCATTAGCTGTCGTCCCCTTTTCATCTACTGGAGTTGGAACAGCATGATCTACTTGTGCAGCGTTCTTAACCTTCTGAGCAGTATCAGACTTATCACTAGCTTCAGTTTTTCCAGCATAATCAGTTTTCCCAGTAGCTTCGGCTCCCACTGTAACTTTCCCAGCACCTTGCTTATCTACCTTCGTCTCCTGGCCTCCCACTTTGCNNCCCTCTGTTGCCGATGCTTCATCTGGCTCAGCGACTCCAATCGCCTGTTCCATGCTTGCATTCAAGGTGTCCCATCCGGCAATGCCGGAATCCCCCTTACTCCCAGCAGCCCATAACAGTCCACTACCCAGTAAAACTACAGCCACTCCGAGCACTACACTCCCTTTATTCAAAATGCGCTCCTCCTCTCAAAAATTCGTCCTATACTTTTTTGTGAATCTTCATACATTCCTTTAATTGGAATTCCCTTTAATAATTCATACAAAACCTGTCATTTGTCCAAGACTATCCTGCATACATATAACGAAGAGCATTCATGTCAGTTAGTAAAAAGCAACGCTAGAAAGGAGGAACCACAGGTGAAAGTAGGATTTATCGGAACAGGCAGCATGGGCAGCCTGCTGATCGACGCCTTTCTTTCTTCCGGAGCGCTAGAACCGTGTGATGTGCTTGCCAGCAACCGCAGCCTGAACAAGCTGCTGGAGCTTGAGAAGTGTCACCCGGGCATTTCCATTTGCGGAAGCAATAGGGAGACAGCGTTAGGAAGTGATATCGTTTTTTTATGCGTAAAGCCACTTGAATTTAAAACATTAACAGATGAGATCGGCTCATGTCTCCGGAGTGAGCAAATCGTCGTATCCATTACAAGTCCAGTTCAATTGCATCATCTGGAATCCGCTTTGCCGTCCAAAATTGCCAAGATCATCCCAAGCATTACGCACTGCGTCAAGAGCGGGACTTCACTGTGCATATTTGGTAGCAGGCTTAATAAAGAAGACAGGCTTGTACTGCTAAAGCTATTGTCTTTCATAGGTGTTCCCTTGGAAATCCAAGAAGCACATACCCGAATCGCTTCTGATTTCTCCAGCTGTGGACCTGCGTTCTTAAGCTATTTCATTGAGCGCTGGATTGAAGCAGCCGTTGAGGCCACCGGAATTGAGGAGACATTAATCAGCCGACTTGCTGGTGAAATGCTGCTTGGAACAGGCAAATTGCTGACAGAAGGGGAGTTTACCCCGCAAGAGCTTCAAGACCGGGTTGCTGTTCGCGGTGGCATTACCGCAGAAGCGCTAAACCACTTGCGTACCAGTCTAGATGGTGTATTTGAACGCCTCATCACGACAACACATGATAAATATGATGAGGATGTTATTAAGCTTGATGAGCTATTCGGACATGACACTATTAATCAGGGTCCTAATTGAACGTTAGAACAACAAAGCCCGCAGCACGGATTTCTCCGATGCTGCGGGCAGAATTGCGTTCTTCGCTTAACCCACTACAATATTTACAAGCTTGCCAGGAACCGCAATAATCTTGCGTACGGTTTTACCTTCTACAGCTGCACTCACATTAGGGAGTGACAGCGCGTGAGCTTGCATTTCTTCCTGGCCCATATCCAGCGGAATCAATGCGCGTTGTACGATTTTACCATTCACCTGAATAACGATTTCAACCTCAGCATCGACTGTCCATGCTTCATCATAAGTTGGCCAAGCCACGTAGCTGATGCTTCCTTCATGACTGAGCAGTTGCCACAGCTCTTCAGCAATATGCGGCGCCAGTGGCGACAACATTTGTACAAAGTGTTCCGCAGCTTCACGGGACAACGTTTCTTGCTTGTAAGCATCGTTAATGAAAATCATCAACTGGCTAATCGCCGTATTGAAACGCAGATGTTCGAAATCCTCAGTGACTTTCTTAATCGTTTTGTGCCAAGTACGTTTGAACTCTTCCGTACCGCCATCTGCTGTGATTTTGGAATTGAGCTTACCTTCCTCATTCACGAACAGGCGCCATACACGGGACAAGAAACGGTGAACCCCTTCAACACCCTTTTCATTCCAAGGCTTGGTTGCTTCCAGAGGGCCCATAAACATTTCATACACGCGAAGTGTATCTGCACCGAAAGCTTCAACAATCTCATCAGGGTTGATGACATTTCCGCGTGATTTACTCATTTTTTCATTATTATTTCCAAGAATCATGCCTTGGTTAACCAGCTTATGGAAAGGCTCTTTCGTTTCCACTACGCCGATATCATAAAGCACTTTGTGCCAGAAACGTGCATAGAGCAAGTGAAGTACGGCATGCTCCGCTCCACCAATGTACAGATCCACTGGAAGCCATGCTTTTTGCTTCTCCGGGGAGCACAGCTCTTGATCGTTTTTCGGATCAATATAGCGCAGATAATACCAGCAGCTGCCCGCCCATTGCGGCATGGTATTCGTCTCGCGGCGAGCTTTCATACCTGTCTCTGGATCGATTGTTTCCACCCACTCTGTTACATTCGCAAGTGGAGACTCCCCAGTACCCGATGGTTTGATCGCATCTACATCAGGCAGTACCAGTGGCAGCTGATCAACCGGAACAGTCTTCATTGTACCGTCTTCCAGATGCAGAATTGGAATCGGCTCTCCCCAGTAGCGTTGACGGCTGAACAGCCAATCACGCAGACGATAGGTTACTTTACCTTTACCTACGCCCTTCTCTTCCAGCCAAGCAAGNNNGGTCCGTCTCCGGAATATGCCTCTTCTTCAACGTTGCCGCCTTGCACGACTTCCACGATATTCAGGCCGAATTGTTTAGCAAATTCCCAGTCGCGTGTATCGTGACCTGGAACCGCCATGATCGCACCCGTTCCATATCCGGCTAGTACATAATCTGCAATCCATATTGGTGCCTTAGCGCCATTCACAGGATTGATTGCATACGCACCCGTGAATACACCGCTCTTCTCTTTAGCCAAATCTGTACGTTCAAGATCACTCTTATGAGAAGCTTTCACACGATATTCTGCAATCGCTGCACGTTGTGCTTCTGTTGTAATGGCATCA
>DOJM01000296.1:0-308 GCA_003529225.1 Paenibacillus sp. | reverse complement strand
TATCCTTGATGCTTTCAGACCAATCGAGCTCTTCCAGATCTTCCAGCAGACGCTCAGCATATTCAGTAATTCTCAGAATCCACTGACGCATCGGTTTGCGGACAACCGGATGTCCTCCACGCTCACTTTTACCATCAATGACTTCTTCGTTGGCAAGTACTGTACCCAGTGCCTCGCACCAGTTAACAGGTACTTCTGCTACATAAGCCAAGCCTTTGTTGTACAACTGGATGAAAATCCACTGCGTCCATTTGTAATAATCTGGATCTGTAGTACTGATCTCGCGATCCCAGTCGTAGGAGAAACCC
>DOJM01000477.1:7031-7242 GCA_003529225.1 Paenibacillus sp. | reverse complement strand
TACTAAAGATGCTATCGCGTTGAATTATTGTGCCGTCGATGCTAAGACACCTTTATGGGCGAAAGGAATTGCTTTCGGTGCATTGGCTTATTTTATTTCTCCTATTGATGCGATACCAGATGCGATTCTCGGTCTTGGATTTACAGATGATGCAGCGATCATTGCAGCAGGCATTAAAGCGATATCCGGTCAGGTAACGAACGAACATAAG
>DOJM01000477.1:5147-6835 GCA_003529225.1 Paenibacillus sp. | reverse complement strand
TCCATCTTCTTCCAGCTCTCTAAGCTGCAAGGTTAACATGCGTTGAGTGATTCCTGGGCATATCCGGCGAAATTCATTAAAGCGTTTCGTTCCATCCATCAAATGATAGATGAGAATCCCCTTCCATTTTCCTCCTATAACATCGAGCGTAAATTCCACAGGGCAAGCTTCCTTATTGCCACCTGGGAAATCTCCGAATCCACCTTTTCGATCACGCATAGCCGTTCAACTCCCATAGTATCATTTTGTATACTACATAACATTAATGTGCGTACTTTTAAAGAAGTTATATATATTCTAATATTAAGCATGAGAACGGCAAACAGTCAAATGGGTCGTTGATTCTACACAAACAAAAGGAGTGTTNNGTACATGCAACTAAAGAATTCGATAGTCATAAAAAAATTAGTGAGTCAGACTTTCAGTTTATTCTGGAAACGGGACGTCTGTCACCAAGTTCATTCGGATTCGAACCTTGGCGTTTTATTGTAGTGCAAAATCCAGAAATACGGGAGAAATTACGTAGTCATGCTTGGGGTGCACAAAAGCAATTGCTAACCGCAAGTCATTTTGTATTGATTCTCTCACGTCTTCCTAAAGATATGGCTGCTGACTCAGACTATATTAGAGGGATCATGGAGCATGTGCAGGAGCTACCTCCAGAAGTGATGGAAGGGAAAGGTAATATGTACGATAAGTTTTTGAAGGTTGATTTCGGATTGATGGAGAATGAGCGTGCAATGTTCGAATGGAGCTGCCGGCAGACTTATATAGCCCTTGGTAATATGATGACGTCAGCCGCTTTAATCGGAATTGATTCTTGCCCAATGGAAGGTTTCGATAAGGCGAAGATTGAGCAGATTCTTACCGAAGAGGGAATTATGGATGCCGAGCATTTTGGAATCTNNTGGATATCGTTTGAATGAACCACGTGGCAAAACAAGACAAGTGGCAGAGCAAGTCATTCAGTGGGTTTAACTAAGCTGGGTCTTCAATTTTGAGCCGCACAACGAAAATAACTAACCTGCAAAGTCTCCGGCATCTTGGAGATCATGCAGGTTTTTCTTGTTTAGTTCTTACAAGATTCGAAAAGTAATTGAAATTTTCATGAAAACTCTGATACTCTTATTGAGGTGACCCATTTTAAGCTTTATCGAGTTAATTTAATAATGAAGGGATTCTGCATCATGAAAATCATTCGCATAATTATCCAAGTGTTCCTGCTTTATTTGTTCTACTTGGCTGGAGACTTCCTGCAAAAGCAGCTGCATCTTCCCGTTTCTGGGAGTATCGTCGGATTACTGCTACTTTTTGTTTTATTGCTATTCANNCAGTGAAGTGGATTGAAGATGGTGCAACAACAATATTAGCTTACCTTCCGTTATTTTTCATTCCAGCGACGGCTGGGATTGTGAAGCATATGGATATTTTTAGTGGGAGAGGTTTGCTGTTAATCTTGATTCTTATCGTTAGCAGCGTGCTCACCATTGCAGTAGCAGCACATACCAGTCAATGGCTTTCAACCTTGAAAGGCAAGAGCAAGGCAGGCTGGAGCAGCAAGAGCTTAAGCGAAAAGGGGAAGGAAATATAATGTTTTTTATCGCGACAGGAATTGTCCTGCTTAATGTTGCTATTTATTTGATGATGTCCGTGGTATATAGACGTTTTAGGTTTCCTGTACTTATTCC
>DOJM01000477.1:2592-5027 GCA_003529225.1 Paenibacillus sp. | reverse complement strand
ATATATGATAGGCGGTCAGTGGATCAATCAGTTACTCGGTCCTGCTGTAGTGGCGCTAGCCTACCCATTGTATAAACAACGTAATGTGTTAGCTGAGAATCTTCCAGCCATCCTGGGGGGAGCGATTGTAGGTCTGTTATTAGGAATGTTCAGTGGTTTGCTTTTGGCGGCAGGCCTAGGATTCTCTAAATTGTATGTTCTGTCTATACTGCCAAAATNNACAGATCTCAAATGGTTTAGGGGGAGACTCCTCGCTAACCTCCGTATTTGTAATGATTGCCGGATTTACAGGTGCGATTGGCGGGCCTCTCATTATTAAGCCGTTTAGGATTCGAAGTGAGGTAGGAATTGGGATCGGTTTAGGAACGGGCTCTCATGCACTTGGAACTGCAAAGGCGCTGGAATACGGTGAACAGTCAGTTTCAATGAGCTCGGTAGCGATGACCGTTTGTGCTATTGTTGGTTCATGTATTGGTCCGTTGGTAGCTTGGATCATGTACCCTTAAATTCATTCATCGTAACTATGTTTGCAAAACACTCCATCGGGTAACTATAACTAAGGAACACATAAAGCAAAGCACCTGAGGAGGATTTCACATGTCAGATTATTCTCAAGATGAAGCGGAAATCCGCAACAAGGAAAATAAAGACGGCGATTCATTAGCTGAAATTAAGAAGATGGAGAATGGTGTAGACATCGAGCCAGAAGCAGATGATTGGGTTGCCAAGCCTGCAGAGTCCTCGCATCCTGATCCGCTTCCCAATGATTTGGACTAAATGATTCGGAAAACAGGCTGTCCTTCATCGGGCAGTCTGTTTTTTCTTGAGATGATTTTAGCAATTATTGTANNGTACAACCTCATCAGAGAGTTTTCTCCAAGTTCCTAGTAGCTTTTCGCAAATTTCACAGATCTCAGCCATTCTTGTAGCAGGGAGGAAATGAAATGCGTAGTCGGAATGAGAACAGCCGATATCGGCAAAAACGTGGTGAGGCCCTTGCGGGCAACTTTGAGAAAAAGTATGGTTCAAACTTTGGTGTACGTAGTGAGCTTACAATGGATACATTAAAGAAACAACACAACGATCAGTCGCTGACACCGGCTCATAATCATGAAGAACAGCTTAAACCATAAGCGTGGAAGAATAGAGAATTCGCTTCAATCCTTGTATTTTGTAATGAAGGCATAACCTTTGGGTTATGTCTTTTTTTTGTGCGCATATCTCCTGAAGGATTAAGGCATAATAGGGCCGGATGGATATCTAAGGAAATAATGACAACTAGGAGGGACTATAAACATGATGACTTCTATATTTTCCTCAAATGGAGATACTGCGATGGCAGTGGCGGGCCAATATTTCTTTTATTTTATGATCTACTCTTTTTTAGGTTGGGTATTAGAAGGTACATACAACTTATATAGTAATGGAAGCTTTCGCAAAGAGGGGTTCTTAAAAGGTCCTTTTAAACCAATGTATGGATTCGCACCACTGCTTCTATTGATTGCCAGAGACTTAAACCTGCCTTTCCTAATTTTCCTCCTTCTTGCGTTGGTTGTTCCTTCAGCTGTTGAATACGTAAGTGGTTGGCTGCTAAGGACTGTGTTTCAAAAGCAATGGTGGGATTACTCAGGGATGTCTTATCAACTGCAAGGGCATATTTGCCTTCGTTTCTCTCTATATTGGTGGGCGCTATCGGTAGCCTGTGTATATGGGATTCAGCCANNTCACGGGTCCACAACGTATGGGGAATTATATTTCCTTTAGTGGGTCTTTACCTTATGGCGGATTTATTATGGACTTGCTGGAGCCGGTATCGGAGTGAAAAGAGTCCTCAATATCAAGATTAATGCGTTCTATATGGACATTATGAACATTCTTTTGTATATGAAGCACAAACATTTCAGCGACAAGCATTTGCTCGTTTCTTGAAGTGGTATGAGGAAGGGCGTTTTGTCCACATTTGTTCTGAGGTAGTCGGTGGGTTATCAACGCCTCGTCCAGATGTACAGCGGCAAGGTGGGCGGGTAGTAACANNGGTCACAGAACATCAAGTTACATTAGCGATTTTAAAACAGGATAGCCCTTCTTGTGGTAGTCTTTATATTTATGATGGTACTTTTATGGATACGAAGATGTCAGGAGAAGGTACAACTACGGAGTTATTACGGCAAAATGGCTTTAAGGTGTTCGGCGAAGATCAACTCGATGAAGTGGAGAAAGAACTTGCTCGTATGGAGGGGTAAGTCATTCTTAAAGTAATAATTGGAACTCATGTTACATAGTGTGTATAAGGGGAACGAAGCAGTGTCCTTGGGAGAGGAAATGCCGTCCGAAGAGCCATCCTTCATTTGGGATTGGAGGCGGACGCAGATGAGTATTGACCAGCTCATTTCATTGCTTGTTCTTGTCATCATGATCGTACAGCTTGCCGGCTA
>DOJM01000477.1:0-2550 GCA_003529225.1 Paenibacillus sp. | reverse complement strand
TCACCTCATTGTAACTGCTTCCGGACCTCAGAAAGTATTGAGCCGTTCGGAAGCTTTTTTTGTTCTACGCTAAGCATATTACCGAATCTAAAGGATTCCATCACAGAGATGTCTAATATATACATAATGTGGGTTTTTGGGAAGCCGGAGGAAAACAGTAACATGTTCTACAAAACGGTGTGAGAGGATGGATGAATAGCGTGCCGATGTCTGAGTATTATCAGGAGATCCGAGGAAAAGTGGGTTCAGAGTTATTAATGATGCCTTCCGTAGCTGCAGTAATAAGAAATAAAGAAGATGAAATTCTATTTATTCGAAAACCTGAAGAGTCCTTGTGGGGATTGCCAGCCGGGGCCATCGAGCCAGGCGAACGTCCGGGAAGAACTTTGCGCAGAGAAGTATATGAAGAGACTGGATTAATGGTGCATCCCACTTCCATTCTTGGGGTTTTTGGTGGAGGGAAATATAGATACGAATATAACAATGGAGATCAGGTGGAATATACAGTCATCGTATTTGAGTGTTCTATCATCCGTGGAATGCTGAGAGCAATGGATGGAGAAGTCGAAGAATTTAAGTTCTTTAAAGAGAGTGAGCTGCCAGAGATGGCCATTCCCTATCCAGTGGAGATTTTCAAGAAAGACCGCGAAGTGGCAAAAACGATATTTGAATGAGCTGGAGAGGAGTAATTCATGAAGACTTTTATTTATATGATTAGACACGCAATATCACCTTTTGTGCTTGGAGATGAGAGGGAACGGGGATTATCTGATAAAGGGCATGAGGACGCATATAGAATTAAAAAACTATTGGCGGAGGAAGAGATCACACATTTTGTCTCCAGTCCCTATAGACGAGCCATAGATACGATTAAGTATTTGGCTGAAGCTTCGGATCAAGAAATTGAGCTGTATGAGGAACTTAGAGAAAGAGCCATCGCAAGNNGGAAATTGAGATCAGTGAACAAGAATTTCTTCAGGGTATCCAGACATCATTCACAGACTTACAATATAAAATGCCAAATGGTGAGAGTACTCAGGAAGCGCAAGAGCGTGCGATCCCCATCATGAAGCAATTGATCCAGCAAAATAAAGGCGGCAGAATTGCACTAGGTACCCACGGGAATATCATGACCATTATCCTGAATTACTTCAATAAAGAGTATGGTTATGAGTTCTTTGAACAGACTTCGAAACCAGATATTTATAAGCTGGAATTTGATGAATTAGAGCTCACTAGTGTGGAACGAATGTGGAACCCTGAAGTACTGAGTAAATGAAACTATTTTATTAATATTATCGCAAGCATAAACTTCAAGTCAGACGCAGGATAGAGGATGGAAATGAGAGTCAATGCTTTAAAAGAAAGAGTTATTTATGGATGCATCTGCCTAATTGTTATTGTACTTGGGTTATGCTCTAGAGCATTCTCGGAACAACTACCCTTGTTTGTAACGAGACATTTTGGAGACGCGCTTTGGGGCAGCATGGTTTACTTTATGTTTCGCGTTCTGCTAGTGAAACGGAAGCTGTGGATCGCTTTTGTGTGGAGCCTGATGTTTAGCTTCGGTATAGAATTTAGCCAACTGTATCAAGCAGAGTGGATCAACAGCATCCGTGCTACCGTACCCGGTGGGTTGATTCTCGGAAAGGGATTCCTATGGATTGACCTTGCTCGATATACCGTTGGAATTACGCTTTCTTACGGACTGGATCAATACTTCCGTCCAAAACTGCACCGAATAGATGAATAGCTTTCATTGGAGATGAACCTCAAATGGTAAATAGCTTGATTGTAGTATGCTTGCTTACAATGATTATTCATACAGCTGAAACCTTATCCTATTCGGTAAGATACGCCGGAGTGAAGCTGAACAAGATTGCAATTGCTCTGTCTCTGACAGGCATTATTGTTCTCGTGNNAAGCTCCACTGACGGCTAAATTCGTAGATTATTCCAAAATACATTCTGATTTCCCACTTCTTAATTACTTGAGAATTATATTATTAGCTTCTTCGTTAGGGACATTAATAGCTATTGCTATTTTCCCTACCTTTGTAGGCTTGTTTGGGAGAATCATCTCAAAGCTTGAAATCGAGGGTTCTATTCCCAAGCTGCTTACGAGCGTAACGATCGGGCAGTTAAAGAATACTAGAAAATACATAAGAAAACCAAAAGTGAATCTATATAACTTCAGATACCTGGGGATTCCTAAACGTTTTATTGTTATGAATGTTTTTGTTACAGCTTTTTACACCGTAGGTGTCATATCATCTTTGTATGCTGCTCATCTAATGCCTCAATATAGCACGACTGCTTCTCAAGCCTCAGGATTGATTAACGGAATGGCGACTATACTGCTGACCATATTTATCGACCCGCAGCTTGGTCTTATTACCCATAAAGCCACTGAAAATGTAGAATACCGTGATCAGCTAGGAAAAATATATGTGGTATTGATGGGTTCACGATTTCTAGGTACTATATTTGCTCAGCTCCTAATTGTGCCTGCAGCCCAACTAATAAGTATGTTAGTGAAGCTGATTTGAGC
>DOJM01000476.1 GCA_003529225.1 Paenibacillus sp. | reverse complement strand
GCACTGACTTTAGCGATGGGCTAAAGCAATGCGGTCCTCTCCTGAACGATCTATCTTCCGCCATTGCGGAATTTTTGTGTATAGTTCTTTACATCCTGAGCGTTCTTGACCCGGTTGCGGGCCCATTCCAGCAATATTCGATCAATATAGCGGAAATGAACCTTTCCTGCAAATACAGATTCCTTCAGCGCTAACAGAATCAGCTCCTCTGGATACCGGTCTTGATCCACCCAACTGGATATCNNCGTCCGAATTCCTTTTCGAAAATACTGAATAGATTTCGGCTTTCCTCTTCAGCCCCAAGTTGAGAAGGAGATGAGGGGGGCTTTCCGCCGAATCCACCCCCTGAAGCAGCTCGCGGTGCCGACGTTGCATAGCCACCTACGTGCTTATCTTGCTCATGCTCTTGTACAACTGTCGCTAGATAAGCACCAAGTTTTCCGTATAACCCTGAGAAATTGTAGCGTTCATAATGGATGTCTCTTAACTCATCGTTGTCTCCATCGATGCTAATAAAACCTTCCTTCATAAGCTTCTGCAATTCTCCTGCTAGAACGGATATGCTACGGCCTGTTACAACCTGAAGCTCCTCAAGAGAAGGGAAGTCAATCCCTTCCACCTGCCTGAAAGAAAGCAGATGTATCAGCAGCATAGCTTCACTTCCGCTTAAATTCAGCTTCCGGTAATACTTCAGTAATGCGTAAGGTATGACGGCCATTCCGTTCTCCAGACCGAAGGAGACGCCTTCGCCCCAGGTACTCCATCCTTTGCCGTCCATGAACGTCCCCCTTCAAATATAAGAACTTATGGGTAGAGACGGTACAGTGTACGTGGGAATGGAATAGTCTCACGTACATGGTCAAGGCCACAGATCCAAGCTACAGTACGCTCAAGTCCAAGTCCAAAACCAGAGTGAGGTACAGATCCGTAAGTACGCAGATCCATGTACCATTTGTAAGAGTCCATCGAAAGATTGTGCTCTTTGTAACGCTCTTCAAGCAGTGCAGGATCATCGATCCGCTGTGAGCCACCAATAATCTCTCCGTAGCCTTCTGGAGCGATCATATCCGCACATAGCACGACTTCCGGACGATTTGGATCTGGTTTCATGTAGAACGCTTTGAAAGAAGCAGGGTAGTGAGTAATAAATACAGGTTTATCGTATGCTTCTGCGATTGCTGTTTCATGAGGTGCACCGAAATCATCACCCCAAGCAATATCTTCAAAGCCTTTATCGTTCAAGAACTTGATCGCGTCATCATAAGTAATGCGTGGGAATGGAGCTTTGATATTCTCCAGCTTGGAAATATCGCGACCCACCGCTTCTAATTCCGCACGGCAATTCTTCAACACGGATTGCACTACGAAGCTAATAAACTCTTCCTGTACCTTCAAGCTTTCTTCGTGATCTGTAAAGGCCATTTCTGGCTCGATCATCCAGAACTCAATTAAGTGGCGACGAGTCTTAGATTTCTCTGCACGGAAGGTTGGTCCAAAGGAATATACACGGCCTAGTGCCATTGCCGCAGCTTCCATGTACAACTGTCCGCTTTGTGTTAGATAGGCATCCTCATCGAAGTACTTCGTGTGGAACAAGTTAGTAGTTCCTTCTGCTGACGTTGGCGTCAGAATCGGAGGATCCACCTTTGTAAATCCACTCTCGTTGAAGAACTGTTGGATTGCACGAATAATCTCCGCACGAATTACCAGAACAGCCCGTTGCTTCGAGGCGCGCAGCCAGAGGTGACGGTGATCCATTAAGAAATCTACGCCATGCTCTTTCGGAGTAATCGGATAATTCTCTGTAAGATGCAGGACTTCAATTCCTGTTACAGTCATTTCAAAACCAGATTGACTGCGAGGTTCCTCACGGATAATTCCGGTCACATACAAAGAGCTTTCCTGTGTGAGGCTCTTAGCTGCATCCCATACCTCTTCAGGCACTTCTGATTTTACTACAACTCCCTGAATATAACCTGTACCATCGCGAAGCTGCAGGAACTGAATTTTACCACTGGAGCGCTTGTTGTTTACCCAACAACCGATAACAACACTCTCTCCAACATGTTCATTCACGTTCTTAATTACACTCTTGTTAGCCATGCCTTCAATCTCTCCTCTAATTTAGCCGTTAATTCCTTGCACAATACGGTGTGTATCACGTGCAATGACAAGTTCTTCGNNGGAACTACTAGCACTTGTACCTTGGAATTTGCCGTAGAGATACGACGTGGATCGCCGGAACGAACTTTGTTAGCCTCAGCATCCAACTCAATACCCAGGAAAGTAAGGTTATTTAGCAGTTTCTCACGAAGTAATGAAGCATTCTCCCCAACACCGGCAGTAAA
This sequence comes from Paenibacillus sp., assembly GCA_003529225.1. Taxonomy (GTDB): domain Bacteria; phylum Bacillota; class Bacilli; order Paenibacillales; family Paenibacillaceae; genus Paenibacillus_AQ; species Paenibacillus_AQ pseudetheri. Next base: position 3,331 of record DOJM01000476.1, on the reverse strand, counting down.
TACGATCGCATCTACACCGTTCATGGCAGCCGTATATGAACCGATATACTTGCGCAAGCGGTATTCATACATTTCAAAAGCTAGCGTGGAATTAGGCTCACCTTTTTCCATACCATCAATAATATCACGCATGTCACTGCTTACGCCCGAAATTGCTAAGAGACCACTATGTTTATTCAACATGGAGTTAACTTCGCCTACGGACAATTCTTCCTTGTTCATCACGTAAGGGACAATTGCTGGGTCAAGATCACCACTGCGAGTACCCATCATCAAACCTTCCAGAGGTGTCATACCCATGGAAGTATCCACGGACACTCCACCTTGAACTGCAGTTACACTACCGCCGTTACCGATATGACAAGTAATGATCTTCAGATCTTCCAGCGGACGCTCCAAGTACTCCGCAGCAGCCTTGCTTACGAAGTCATGTGATGTACCGTGTGCGCCATAACGACGAACTTTATATTTATTGTACAGTACTCTAGGAATAGCGTACATATAAGCTTTTTCAGGCATGGTTTGGTGGAATGCAGTAGCGAATACAACAACCTGCGGTACACCCGGCATATTTACTTCAGAAGCCGTAATCCCCATCATTGCAGCTGGGTTATGCAGTGGTGCAAGGTCAAACAATTGACGAATTTTCGTTTTTGCGTCAGCATCCACAAGTGCAGATGCTTTGAAGAACTCACCACCATGCACTACGCGGTGACCTACAGCATCAATTTCATTAATAGATTCGATTACACCATGCTCTTTGTCTGTAAGACAAGCAAGGACTTTGCGGATCGCAGTATTATGTTCCAGAATTTCGCTTACTTCTGTCACTTCCGCTTTGCCAGTCGGTTTATGATTCAGAATGGAGGAATCCATTCCAATACGTTCAACCAAACCTTTAGCCAAAACCGATTCATCTGTCATGTTGTACAGCTGATATTTCAAAGAAGAACTACCTGAGTTAATAACTAAAATATTCATACACGGTCACCATCCTTGTCGTACTTGAAGAAGCCTTCTCCTGATTTCATACCCAGTTGTCCTGCACGAACCATCTTCTTAAGAATTGTAGAAGGACGGTACTTCAGTTCTCCGTATTCACGGAACATATTTTCAAGTGCAGCAAGTACCGAATCCAGGCCAAATCTGTCCGCCATTTCAAGCGGTCCATTTTGAAATTGATAACCTATACGCATAGCATCGTCAATATCCTGTGCGGAGGCAACGCCTTCTTGCAGCACATGCATAGCTTCATTGATAAACAAGCAAATGAGGCGTGATGTTACAAATCCTGGGGATTCATAAATCATTACACCTTTTTTCTCAACAATTTCATCAACGAAGGATTTTGTATCTTCAAAAGTAGCATCTGAAGTTTTCAGACCGCGTACGATTTCTACAAGATCCACTTTAGCTACAGGATATATGAAATGCATTCCGATCACGCGTTCCGGATACATCGTAGAACTTGCAAGTTCAGTCAAGCTAAGTGTTGATGTATTGCTGGCAAGAATAATGTGGTTCGGGCATACTTGATCCAATTGATTCAAAATCTTTTTCTTTTCATCCAAATCCTCAACAATGGTTTCGATAACCATATCACAAGAGCTGAGCTCCGCGAAATGTGTCACTTTTTGAATACGGCTAAGAATCAGCTTCTTCTCTGCTTGAGTAATCGCCCATTTCTCCAGTTGCTTATCTAGACTTGTCTCGATCATTTCGTAAGAGTAGTCCAGTTTCTCCGCGGTTTTCTCCACTAGTAATACATCCAGGCCTTTGGCTGCTAACATTTCAGCAATACCTTGTCCCATTGTGCCACCGCCGATGACACCTATTTTTTTGAAATTCATAAAAAAGTCTCCATCCTTTCAGGTATCTATACTTTTGTATTGTACCTTGTCTGTCGCAAAAATTTATAAAGCCCGACATATAATGATATCTTAGCATGCCTGAAAAGTAAAAAAAAATAACCAGCATAAATATTTATGCTGGTAAAAGGACGCTGTCACGAAATTGACATCGAAATTGCTCTCCAGAGAGTACTTCTTCCTTCATTAAAATGTCAAGAGAGTAATCAAATACATTTCGTTGCTTTTCAAGGTGCTCACGAGTGCGCGTCATCAACTCATCCAATATCTTACTATTTTCCTTCATAAGCTCTTCAGTGGTAACCATTTCCAGATTGGCGATACCCAGCGAAGTTAAACCTGACTTCATCATCGTTTCCACAATATTCAGCGCCTGATCGAAATCACCGCGTGAACCTGTGCTTCGTCCACCATAATACATTTCTTCAGCCGNNAATCATAATCTGATCTTCCAAATAATCTTTGGTGTACAAATACTGCTCTTGCTGAGGATTATGTCGCACATAACCAAGGGCTTGCCCCCGTGGAGTCAGCGTAACCTGACTAACGCTTCCGGGACGAAGGAGCTCTGCCATGATGGCATGTCCCAATTCATGAATAGCGACTCTCTTTTTCTCTTCGTGATTTGTTTCTCTATCCGTTTTTTCACCCATCATTACTTTGTCAATCGCCATCGACAGATGCCGCTGCTCAACTTTCGTCAAGTCCTCACGCATCATATAAATCGCGGCCTCATTCATGACACTTTCAAGCTGAGCACCGGAAAAACCATAGGCTTCTTCAGCAATTTTGTCGAGACTCACATCTGGATGAAGAGGTTTATTCTTCGCATGCAATTCGAGAATCGATTTGCGGCCTTTTTTGTCAGGCATGTCCACTTGAATATGACGGTCGAAGCGTCCAGGACGCAGCAATGCCGAATCAAGCATTTCTTTCCGGTTTGTTGCAGCTACCAGTAGAATACGCGGAGTTTCGTTATTATAAATACCATCCATCTCAGTCAACAGCTGATTCAAGGTCTGATCATATTCACGCTGCTGGCCGCCTTCACGTTTACCGCCAATTACGTCAATTTCATCAATAAAAATAATGGCACTTTGTTTGTTTTCCTTAACCGCACGGTTACGAGCATCCTTGAACAAATCGCGGATCCGACCGGCCCCGACACCAACATACATTTCTACAAATTCACTGCCTGATGCAGCCACGAATACAGAGTTTGTATAATGCGCAGCCGCTCTGGCCATAAGGGTCTTACCTGTTCCTGGAGGGCCAGTGAGTAGAATCCCTTTCAAAGGACGAATCCCAAATTTACTGATCTCCTCATGACGGATCAAAAAATCGAGCGCCTCACGAAGCTCTTGCTTCGCATTGTCTTGCCCACCTATTTCTTCAAAAGTGAGCTTTGAAGGCCCTTCCTTCTTGCGTTTCTTTCCAGCACCAGCGTTCACCGTAAGCCCGCC
>DOJM01000474.1 GCA_003529225.1 Paenibacillus sp. | reverse complement strand
GTGGCGTTATGCACCGGACAGGCGTGAGCCTTCCTCACCGATATCTGTATCGAGGCCCTCCGGCAACTCCATTACAAAATCATAAGCGTTCGCTTGTCGCAAAGCTTCCAGAATTTCATGCTCATCTGCATCTGGATTTCCATTCCGAATGTTATCACGGATNNAAAAAAAACCCCCCCCCCCCCTTTTTCTTTTTTTTTTTTTTTTCATTCCCGAATGTTATCACGGATACTTCCTGTATAAAGCCCGGAATCTTGCGGCACATAAGAGAAGTGACTCCTAAGTTTAGCTAAACTCATCTCGCTTGTCTTCTCATTATTTATAAATACTTCACCCTCATCAGGTTCATATAACCCAAGCAGTACCTTAAAAAGCGTAGATTTCCCTCCACCGCTCGGTCCCACAATTGCCATTTGAGCCCCTTTATGAAGCTCTAAGCTGATTTTGTTCAAACTATGTCTCTCCGCTCCCGGATAAGAGAAGGATACCGAGGACATGACCATATGCTCAAATTCAGGCTGCTTCGTAGCTGCTTCGGGTAAAGCCTCCACTTCTACAGGGCTATCCAACACTTCAAAGATCCGTCCCGCCGCCCCAAGTGATTGCTGCATCGAATTGATCAGTCCTGGCAATGCCGAGAACGGCATCACTAAATAATTCATGAGCTGGATGAAAGCAATCATCGCACCGACCTCAAGTGATCCTTTTGCCACAAAATAACCAGCAACGACCAACGCCAGAAGAAACGTAAAGTTTCCCAGAAAAGAGGAGAACGAGCCAGTAGCTCCCTGAATTCTTCCCCGTTTTAATTCTTCGGAAGTGATATTCTCACTATGTTCCTGATACTGCTTCATTAGTTTGCGTTCGATGCTAAAGGATTTAAACACCATACTACTGCCTAAAATGTCATGCAAAAAGGAAGTAATCTTGCTCATATTAGTCTGAATCTTCACACTGTTCTCACGCATCGCTGAACCGAAGATTTTTCCCGTAAGGAACATCAAAGGCCCCATTGCAAAACAGATCAATGCCAGTAGCCAATTAATATAGAGCAAATAACCAAAAGCCGCGAGAGCAAGCAAAGGGTTACGGATTAAATCAATCATTACCTCGCCGGTAGCATTACCCACAGATTGATTATCATTAGTAAAGCGGGACAACAAATCCCCGGAGTGATTCCGGTCAAAATAAGACTGAGGAAGAGCTAAAGCATGTCGCATCATATCTAGCCGCAGCTCATTTCTGATCTTGGCCGAAATTTTATTTTTGAGATATCGATCGATGAAACCATTAATTGCGCTCACTAATAAGTAGATTAATCCGAATATAACCAGCCCTTTAAAAGCTTTCACATCAAGTCTAACTGCCGCATCCGTAATTACTGAGAGCAGCCAAGCAATTGTTAAGTCCAGAACAATCCCAAATAAAGTAGTAAATAATAAAACCGTATATAAGAGCTTGTGCCTTAACATGTATGTACTTAATCTTGAGAAAACACCTTTCTGCTTCAAAAAAATCAATCCTCTCCCCTATTAGCTACTTAACATTCCCTTTCCTATCGTTGATAATTATCCTATATATGTAAATATAAGACGGCAATACTTTCTGATTATAAAACATATACCTGCTTCTGAATACAGGATGAAATAGAAATCACAAAAGGGACATCAACAGGCTGATTGTTGTTTTCTTTTTCATGTATACTAGAACCAGTTTGACTATCTTAACAAAAAATAGAGGAGTAACTTTACAACATGATCAAAAGACTTACTGCACTATTTTCAATTCCCTCTTATGCCTTACTCTTTTTATGTATGCTACTTCAGGGTATGGGGATTTCACTCAGTTCACCCTTCTTATCCATTTATTTCACGGAACAGCTTGGCGTATCTGTCGGATTGTTTGGCGTTTTTCTAGCCACCACGTTAATTGCCGGAATATGGATCAGTACACTAATTGGGAGACGCTCTGACCTCGGCTTAAATCGAAAAAACATTTACCTTGTGGCCACACTCTGTAATGCGCTGGCTTATAGCGGGTACTTGCTCATTCAGGATTTCACGATCTTGTTCATCTACATGATTGTGTTCACCGCCCTCGGTGCACCAGGGATGCCTCAATTGTTCGCCATCGCTAGAGAAGCAGTGAATAAGAGNNGGCGTTTGCTAATTCTACCTTACGTTCTGCCTTCTCTCTCGGCTTTATTACAGGTCCTTTAATTGGTACTCTGCTAATCGCTACTGTTGGGTTTAAGGGGATTTTCACGGGTACGATCGGAGTATTCCTGCTTGTTGCCTTACTCGTTTTCTTATTTCTCAAATCAAATACAGATACAGATACAGATACAGAGCTGAGCAGCAACAAGGCTGAAGTAAAAGTGAAAACTTTCCGGCTCAGTCAGAACCGCAATATTCTGCTGCCTTTTCTGATTCTGATACTCATGTATGTAGCTCACTGGACGAGCAGCATCAATACGGCCCTCTTTATTACAAACAATCTAGGGGGATCGACAAGTGATGTCGGTCTAGTCAGCAGTATATGTGCTGCGCTGGAAATTCCATTTATGATTATGCTCGGTCTACTCAGTGCGAAGTACAGTAACCGAGCCTTGATGATGTGTGGGGCCATTTAGGAGGAGCATATTATCTCGTTGTCATTTTCTCAGGCGCGATGTGGCAGATGCTTGCAGCCCAAGTTCTACTCGCCGTTTTCGTTGCTGTGATATCAGCGATTGGCATTAGCTACATCCAGGATCTGCTCCCAAACATGCCTGGGTATGCATCCACGCTTTATTCTAATTCATCCACGATCGGTAGACTGATCGGGAGTCTTGTCGGCGGGGGCTTAGCCAGTATTGTAGGTTACCGGTATTCATTTGTGCTCTGTTTTATACTCATCATTATTTCCTTAGTCATGCTCGCGGTAAGCGGACGTCACCCTTTAAATGAACCAGAACAATTAACTGTTTAATCCGTTTATTTCTACTTGCCCATTCTCTTCTAAAGTGAAGAGAATGGGTTTTTGTATAGTGGAATTCTCATACCTGTCTGGGCTAGAGTAACGTTCTCCGGTAAAATATATGCTTCTCTCATATCCACATCATGCGACATATGGGTATACACTGCCTTTTTAGGCTTCACGATTTGCAGCAGCTCCGCTGCCTCCGTCATATCGTACACAGAGCGAGTGGATAGCTCCGCAGCTTCGTAATAGAAGCTTGTACCAAGGACCAGCAAGTCGGCTCCATGCATCAGGCGTGTCTCATCAGCCCCAAGAGATATGGAATCAGGACAATACACCCATGTATAATCCTTCTTCTCTAGCCGAAAAGCGTACGAATATCCATTCTTACCATGATTTACTTTCCAGGTATCTATCTTCCAGCCGTCTAGTTCTAAACCTTCGTCACAGGGAATCATCTCGATGTGATTACGCAGCCAAGGGTATTGCCGTTCGATAATAGGAATAACTTCTGCTGGAGTATACAGTTCACCCTTAATGCCCGTCCATCGACAAGCATCTGCCCATTCCGGTAGCCCACCAATATGATCAAAATGAGCATGCGTCACCAGCAGTCTTCGCATATTCCGAACTCCCTGCGCCTCCATCTGACGTCGCCAGTCTGGCCCACAATCAATCATTAGAAAGTCACTGCCATTATCTATAAGTACAGAGGAACGCAGCCTTGTATTGCTCCCATGCTCCCTTGCTTCTGTGCAGGTCTCGCAGCTGCAATATACCCGAGGAACACCCATGGCATCCCCAGTCCCCAAAAACACCAACGTATCCATAATCTATCTCTCCTTCAGTTCCCATCAAGGAAGTCTTAAATTACCATATGTCTATCTTAAAGATGCTCACCAAAATATCCCCACAAAGTGGAGCTTTTCTTCAAATATAAGAATGTAACTTTTACGCTATACATTATCTTTATATTTCTACGAGNNCGTACTCAGGTACTTTGCGGGGGCCCCAAATATATTCTCTCGTCAAAAAAGTCATCCCTTAAGCAGGAGCCCTGCTAGGATGACTCTATTTTTACACGTCTACCTATATTCCGGCAAGTACCTGATACCAAATCCCCCGCTTGGAATAAAGCGTGCTTCGCACCTCATCCCAGCCCCCTAAATAATTGATATCGAAGAGACCCGCTGGATCGGGGTAACGGCTTTTGTTCTCCGCATAGACCTGTTTATCTACGGGACGAAATCCATATTTTGCGAAGACCTCTTGTGCCTGTGGGGTCATCAAGAAATCAACTAATGCTTCTGC
>DOJM01000475.1:1093-4340 GCA_003529225.1 Paenibacillus sp. | reverse complement strand
AATTATACAGTCATAGCTTGTTCACTTTTCATTCCAGCTTCATTGTCCCGACTGCGGGTCATGAAGTAAGCGAAAGTAAGAGCAAGGAACCCAAGACCGAAGATTGCAAGCACACCTACGTCACTCCACATTGCACTGAAGTCCCCTGTAGAAATTACTGATTTAAGACCACTAACTGTGTAAGTCATTGGAAGCAGTGGGTTAAAGAATTTCATCCAGCTCGGGATCAATTCAAGCGGGAATGTTCCGGCACTAGTTGTTAATTGGAAAATAAGAACAACGATAACAACAAAACGTCCCGGTTGGTCCAGCCAAGTAACAATGGATTGAACTACCCATGTGTAAACTAAACTAGTCAAGAATGTAAATAGGAAGAATAGCGGTTCACTTTGTACTTCTAGTCCAAGTCCGTACAATACAACCACAGCAGCCAGCATAGACTGGATAAAGCTCATGATTGAGAACGTAAGCGTACGGCTGATAAAGCGATTCAGACGACTAGCGCCTATTACAGCTGATTCACGCATTGGAATAACAATCGTAGAAATCAGAGCACCTACGAACAACCCAAGAGATAAGAAGTAAGGAGCAAACCCTGTGNNACATGATTTACAACTTGATCCTCAACCACAACTGGTTGTGCGAACATTTCCATCATTTTATCTGACTTATTCACACTGCCTGTTTTTTCAGCAGCATCGCCAAGCTTAGTTGCCAGTTCTGTTGATCCAGATTTCAGATCATCCATACCATCTTTCAGCTCGCCTGCACCGTCAGCCAGTTTTTTCGAACCATCTGCTACAGCACTGATACCGGAACCTAGTTCGCCTACACCGCTTAGCAGTTTTGAGGTACCATCGCCAAGTGCTTTACCGCCTTCAGCCAGCTTGTTGCCTCCAGCTGCAGCTTCTTTTAGCTTCGCACCAAATTGTTGCATCCCTGCATTCAGCTTTTCGNNTTGCTCTTGCCCACTGTGGAGTGCAGTAGCGCCCTGTGCCAGCTGCTCTTGACTTTGTTGCAGTTGCTCACTACCTTGAGCAACAGCTGCACTAGCTGCTAGGAGCTTCTGTACGGCTGGATTCTGTGCCAACTCAGGACTAGCCTGTGCCAATTGCTGCAACCCTTGAGCGACCGCTTTAGCGCCCTCAGTAACCTTTGTGCTACCTTCTGCGGAAGCCTGCAAGCCTGCTTCCAGCTTCGCGCTGCCGTCAACTAAAGATTGTGTCCCTGCTTGTAATTTAGTAGTACCATCCACAGCAGACTTCGTTCCTGCTTGAAGCTGTGTGGCACCTGTTACAGCTTGCTTTAAGCCATCACTAAGCTGTTTACTGCCTGCAGCGCTTTGTGCAACCCCGTCTTGAAGCTGCGTGTGTGCAGTAGACAGTTGTTGCAATCCGCTTGCCAACGTGGTTGTTCCTGTTTTAAGCGCCGTAGCACCTGCATTCAAATCAGTCACGCCTTGTGTAAGGGGTTCTACACCATTTTGAAGTTTACCTGTACCATCTGTCAGTACAAGAAGATTATCTTTCAGCTTCAAGGCTCCATCATCTAGCTTACCAGCGCCATCTGCGATCTTGGAAGCTCCATCTCCTGCTTCGCCCAATCCATCAGATACNNATACAGACTCCACATAAGCTTCTGTTACTTTAGCAGATACTTTATTTTTAATTTCTGCTACAGCCGTTCCACCGATTTGACCGGCCAGGAAGTTGTAGCCTTCATTTGGCTCGTAAATAATTTTTGCCGGTTGTGGTTCATCATCCAAAAGCGTTGTTGCTTTAGCAGAGAAGTCTTCTGGAACAATAATCGCCATATAATAGGTATTGTCCTTCATTCCTGCTTGTGCTTCTTCTAATGAAACAAAGTTCCATTGAAAGCCATCGGTTACCTTAAGCTCTTCAACCAGATCATCTCCGGCCTGAAGTTGTTTCCCTTCATAATTGGCACCGACGTCTTGGTTGACCACAGCAACCGGTAACTCATTCATCTTGCCATACGGATCCCAGAATGCCTTTAGGAAGAATCCGCTATACATCACCGGAATAAATAGGATGGCAATCATCGGAATCAGCACCTTTGGATTTCTCAGTGCTGCGCCAAGATCCTTGGTAAATACGGATATTGATTTCATTCTGGTTCTCTCCNNNNGTTTGCGAAATATTACGTAACACCAGGTGACCATTTTCCCCATTCGGTCAATACAAGGGATAAAAAAACGCCTTTCGGCTCTTCTTCAATGCCTAAAACAGCTTGGAAATTGTTAAGGGAAAGCAATCTGATACGCATCCCTATCCTGAATCAACGCTTACTGTGCCAATCCTTCGGCGAGAAACAAATGAAAGTACATCTTGATCTGTTCCTTGTCCAAGGGAGTATGTGTTTTATTCAGTTCAGCAGTCAATACAATATATAGCCTGAACATGACTACAGATACGATTTTAGGATCGCAAGGTTTGATTTCTCCCTTTTGGAGCGCTTGTTGCACCTCCCGTTCTAAATATTCTAAAACTAAGTTCTCGATCTTCTCGAGCCCTTCTCCTGCCTGCGGCGTTCCGAATTCGCGACTCTCCTGGGAAAGCTTGATGAATAGCTCCTGCTCACTTCGAAATTCCAGCAGGGCATCCANNCACGATGCAGGTTATCAAAGAAAGGTCTGTCTCGCCTGATCTCGCGATCAGCAATCATCTTCATTTCTACCATCATATCGCGCAGGATCTCATCAAACAACTGCTCCTTGTTTGTAAAAAAGGTGTAGATGGTTCCCTTTCCAACATTTGCGATCTTAGCAACCTGATCCATGGTAGTCGCCTTATAGCCGAATAATGAAAAAGATTTTGCTGCGGCCTGAAGCACCTGCTGTCTTCGATCCACCACTGCCACCTGTGCCCACTTCCTTTCTCCAGAAAATATCATTACCGCTGACTTTCTGACCACTTTACTAATCCGGTCAATTGGTCATTCATTACTTTAACACGTAGCTTTGCAGTTTGCAATACTTTAAAAAATCTTTTATTTTTTTATTTATTGCAGGGTTTTAACTTTCTATTTACGTCTTATTTGTATAATGTGAGTAGAGAGAAGTTTTCCCTCATCTAATTTAGAAGAAAATCCGCATTTCTATTGAAAAGGAAAGTAGCAGGTGAACTTATGCGAAAGAAAAGAGTACTGCTGTTTTCGGAAGGCTTCGGTACGGGCCACACAGGAGCAGCGTATGCTCTGGCCGAAGGAATAAAGCTGCTGAATCCGG
>DOJM01000475.1:0-1019 GCA_003529225.1 Paenibacillus sp. | reverse complement strand
CTTCACCGGATTTTTTATACACATGCCTCTCAAGTAATCGAGCAGCTAAAGCCTGATTTGATTATTTGTACACACCCCATTCCGGCCGCTGTCATTTCCAGACTAAAGCGTCGTGGATTGGAGGTCCCGCTGTATACGTTAATTACAGATTATGATGCACATGGTAGCTGGGTAAATTCCGAGGTCAATCGATATCTCGTCTCTACCCCACGCGTCAAATCAATTCTAACAGGCCGTGGGATTGCTCCTGAGCTTGTAACGGTCACGGGCATACCTGTGCATCCGAAGTTCTGGGAACGATCCAACAAGACGCTGCTCCGCAAGGAACTAGGTCTAGCCGATATCCCTACTGTTCTCATAATGGGTGGAGGCTGGGGACTGATGTTCGGCAAAGAGATTATGAATTCACTCACAGCCAGAATGGATAACATCCAGCTCATCTTCTGTATGGGCAGTAACGAGAAGCTTATAGCCAAAATGAAATCCAATCCAAGACTTAATCATCCTAACGTCAGGATTCTTGGATATACCAGTGAAATCAATAAACTGATGGATGCTTCCGACCTTCTAATCACAAAGCCTGGCGGAATGACCTGTACCGAAGGTCAGGCTAAGGGAATTCCAATGCTCTTCTATAAAGCTATTCCAGGTCAGGAAGAGAAAAACTGCCAATATTTCGTAGAGCTAGGACTAGCAGAGGTACTTGATTGTGAGGTAGTAAACAAATGGTTCTCTATGATGCTCCGTGAATATTCTGTTCTCGAAGAGCAGCGTAAACGCCGTCTCGCCCCTGATAAACATCAACCGCAAAGTTGCGCGACTACCGTTCTGCAGATGTTAGGCAACCCCGCAGACAAAACAGCTGATATCAGAGGAGCAAGGTCTCAAGCCCGAGGCGATGAGGCAGTGTGCATTACACCATAAAATATCCCCACAAAGTGGAGCTTTTCTTCAAATATAAGAATGTAACTTTTACGCTATACATTATCTTTATATTTCTACGAGAAACGGTTATCGTC
>DOJM01000020.1 GCA_003529225.1 Paenibacillus sp. | reverse complement strand
TCATCACCATAGGGACATTGAAGCTCATGCTCATATCGCCCTTGAGATTCAGAACCATAGTTAGCTCTGTCTGCATTGGATCAGCCTGATAAACCCCGTCGACGGTAATATCAGCATTCTTAAGCATGCTGAGTACCTGTGTGGTCATTGCAGCTGATTCAGCATCAGCAGTCTCGATGGTTAGATCATTGATCGAGAATTTACTCTTCATCTCATATGAAGACATCGTAGTCGCTTTTGAAGCAGCTGATTTTAAGGCCTCTTTTGGCGCCTCCTGTTTACTTGCACATCCTGGTAGAATTACTGCTGCTGTAAGCAACAGTGCCGCGGCCGATAAACCCCATTTTTTGTTCATTATTTTTCTCCTCTCCCATGTAAAAAAAAATCTCCCCCTCTTATCATAAACTATTTGTAAAAATCAAGACACACTTCTTTATAATTATTATTGTTTTTATTTGTTATCCTTGCGGATTATGATGGTCTACATGATTAGCCTGCTTCACCTTTTTAGAGCCAGAAAGTGGCTCTGGTGCAGAAGAATTATGCTCCTTTCTACGCTCGCCATCGTTGGGCTGTGCCCCGGGAACTGGAATACTTTTTGGCTTTGACATTGTTCATTCCTCCTAAGGATTAGTCATGTTCTGTAGAGCCTGAGCACATTCATGNNCGTCAATATGAATTCCACTCTGCTCCACATCAAGCAGATCAACAGCGACCTCCCTGCTATCTACATACCTGCAACGAAAATCAAGTGAGTACCCTTGACGTCCCGCTGCATTAAAATGAATAAGCAGACTATTCGGATCACCTTCATCCGCTAGTACATTGAAACTGTCCCCATCCTCCATTAACGCAGGCAGACGTTCTTGCCAGGCCGAGACAAGATTATGCTGATCTACTTCCAATTGTCTGTCCATAATTATGATCATCCTCCTTCTCTAATACATTGCGGAGAAATCAATCTTTTTATTGTCAATGGAACTAGGTTCATCAAACAATAACTAAAACTGTTCTAAATTCAATCACAACAAAAAAACCGCCTCCAAAGGAGACGGCTTCTATCTGCTTATTTCTTAAAGTTCATAAAGGAATGGCGGAGAGGATGGGATTCGAACCCATGTGGGCTTGCACCCTAACGGTTTTCAAGACCGCCCCGTTATGACCGCTTCGGTACCTCTCCAAATGCATATAAATTTCACATGCATTAGTAATTGTACCATATGGTTCGGAGAAAAAGCAACTATTTTCTTAAACAGTTTTAGGTTGGATCGATTTTACATTGCGCATATACGGTTGTAGACATTCCGGAATCAGAACACTACCATCCTCTTGCTGATAATTCTCAAGAATTGCTGCAACAGTACGTCCAACAGCCAAAGCAGATCCGTTCAGTGTATGAACAAATTCAGGTTTGGATTTCGGATCCTTACGGAAACGAATATTTGCCCGACGCGCTTGGAAGTCCTCCGTATTCGAGCAAGAAGAGATTTCACGGTACATTCCACTCTCAGGCAGCCATACTTCCAAATCGTACGTCTTAGCCGATGTAAAGCCCATATCAGCTGTACATAGCCCAAGTACGCGATAAGGCAATCCAAGAAGCTGCAGCACACGCTCAGCATCTGCTGTCATTTTTTCTAACTCCTCATAAGAGGATTCAGGTGTAGTAAGCTTCACCAGCTCCACCTTGTTGAACTGATGCTGACGAATCAAACCACGAGTATCACGGCCCGCTGAGCCCGCCTCAGAACGGAAACACGAGCTGTATGCTACATGGTACTTAGGTAAGTCTGCTGCTGTCAAAATCTCTTCGCGATAGTAGTTCGTTACAGGTACTTCCGCTGTAGGAATCAAATAGTATTCAGTATCACGCAGCTTAAACAGATCTTCCTCAAACTTAGGAAGTTGTCCTGTTCCGTACAAGCTGTCTTTATTCACAATGTAAGGTGGCAGCATTTCTTCATAATTATGCTCACCGCTGTGCAGATCCATCATAAAGTTAATAAGCGCCCGCTCTAAACGAGCTCCCAGTCCTTTATAGAAAACAAACCGAGATCCCGTAACCTTCGCTGCAGCTTCAAAATCAATAATATCGAGCTGCTGCGCAAGCTCCCAATGTGACTTCGGAGTAAATCCGAACTCTTTTGGCTCCGACCAGCGGCGCAATTCAACGTTATCATCCTCAGACTTACCTACTGGAACTGAATCATGAGGAATATTCGGAATACTCATAGTAAGTTCAGCAATCTGAACTTCCAATTCACGCACTTCGTCATCAAGCTCTTTAATTCGGTCAGATACCGTACGCATTTCTGCAATTAGGTCATCTGCTGGCTCACCGTTCTTTTTCTTCTTCGCTACTTCACCAGACACCGTATTACGACGATTCTTAAGACCTTCTGTTTCTTGCAGTAATTCACGTCTGCGTAGATCAAGTTGTGGAAAATCAGCAATCAAATCCAGCGATTTACCCCGTTTTTCTAAGGCTTGTTCAACTCGAGCGTAATCACTGCGTAATACTTTTACGTCTAACACAAAGTTTCCCTCCTGAAAACAGCCTAAACTCTTTCAAATTGCTGCTTACAGCTTTGAAAGAGTCAGGATGTTCTTATATGCGATTCTGTTGTTGCACTTGCTTAGTAGCCTCTACCATATCAGCAAAATATTGATGCAGTCTGAAATCATCGGTCAATTCTGGATGAAAAGAAGAAACCAGTAGGTTACCCTCACGCGCAGTTACAATCTCATCATTATAGACTGTAAGCACATCTACACCCGGGCCTACCTCGTTGATAAGCGGTGCACGTATAAAAACAGCACGCACTGGCTCATCAATTCCTTTTACCTCCAGATCACATTCAAAGCTTTCCCGTTGACGACCGAATGCATTCCGANCCACCGTAATATCCATTAGCTCCAAATGCCCTGGCTCGCCGCCGGCAATTTGTTTGGCCAGAACAATCATACCCGCGCATGTTCCAAAAATCGGCTTGCCCTGATTGGAGAAATCACGTATGGCCTCGATGAAGCCATACTTTCGCATCAGTTTACCGATCGTTGTACTCTCACCACCAGGANNCAACCTCCTCAAGCTGCTCTACTCGCTTGATAGGCACGCCCTCTGCTCCGGTCTTCTCTATACTAACAATATGCTCCGTAACAGCGCCTTGAAGCGCCAGCACTCCTATTTTCATCCGGGAAACCTTCTCTCTATTTAACGGCCACGCTCCGACATACGTTCAGCCGGGGTTAGAGTTGCAATATCAATCCCCTTCATTGGTGCACCAAGGTTCTTGGATACTTCTGCAATCAGTTTGTAATCAGTATAGTGTGTAGTAGCTTCAACAATCGCACGCGCAAATTTCTCAGGGTTGTCCGATTTAAAAATACCTGAGCCTACGAATACACCATCCGCACCCAGATGCATCATCAGGGCAGCATCGGCAGGAGTTGCTACACCGCCAGCAGCGAAGTTTACAACCGGTAGTTTACCTAGCTCATGTACTTCAAGCAGTAGCTCATAAGGAACTCCCAGGTTCTTAGCTTCATTATATAGCTCATCCTTGGACAAATTGGTTACTTTGCGGATTTGACTGTTGATAAAGCGCATATGACGCACTGCTTCAACAATATTGCCTGTTCCTGGTTCACCTTTCGTACGGATCATGGATGCACCTTCGTTAATACGTCTCAAAGCTTCACCCAAGTCTTTAGCTCCACATACGAACGGAACAGTGAACTCACGTTTATTAATATGGAAGACTTCATCAGCAGGAGTAAGAACTTCACTCTCATCCAAATAGTCAACACCCAAGGATTCCAGGACCTTTGCTTCTACGTAATGGCCAATACGAGCCTTAGCCATAACAGGGATACTTACCACTTTGATAACCTCTTCTACAATTGTAGGATCGGCCATCCGTGCTACACCGCCAGCCGCGCGAATGTCAGAAGGTACGCGTTCCAAAGCCATAACAGCTACTGCACCAGCAGCCTCAGCAATTTTTGCTTGTTCTGCATTCATGACGTCCATAATGACGCCGCCTTTTTGCATTTCTGCCATGCCTCTTTTAACTCGCGATGTTCCAGTTTCCATGTCCTAGCCCCCCGAATGATCTATCTTAATCTAACTTGTAATATTACCCCAATGAAGGGAAATATACAATCCACTTACTCGGATTTAACGCAATTTTCGATGCTAAATTCATTAGAACAAGTTCTTGATCCCTGTAAATAAATCGCCGAAGAAATCTCCAATGGCTCTAAGGAATAAACTGAACCAACCGGCTTTCTCCGCTTCTTCAGCAGTAATCAGATTAACTGTCTTCTGCTGAACATCAGACATGCCTTTAACTTGGTAGGAATAAGTAACCTTACCCACTTTAGCAGATTGTTCTATAGGAGCAACTCAGGTTGCTGGATCATTTATTTCAACGGTTGTTTTAATTTGAGGGGAGGTTGTTCCCTTAGGGACGATAAACGAAACAGCTTCATCCGTAACTACAGACACCTTTTTATTTTTCCCTTTAAGAACTGGTACAGTTTCGTTGCCGGCTATCACTGCTTTAGGGGCTACGACCTGTTTGATTTCAAAATTATTAAATCCGTAATCGAGTACTTTCTTCGTCTCAGTAAATCGGTGCGGCTCTGTATTAGCCCCCATTACTACACTTATCAGACGCATGCCATCACGTACAGCTGTACCTGCAAAACAATATTTTGCTCTAGCGGTATGGCCTGTTTTCAGACCATCCAATCCCTCATAAGCATAAGCCTTAAAATTCTGTATATTCTTATTCGATTCCAACATCCAGTTAAAGTTAATCATTGGAGCAGTATCGCGTTCACGGAACTTATAAGACTGAACCGTTGTAAATCTATTAAAATCAGGATGATCAGTAACGATATATTTGGCAAGGATCGCAGCATCCATCGCTGACATTACATTTTCTTTTTTATCAGTTGAGCGGTACTTCTTAGGCATGTCAGCTTTGTCTAATCCAGTAGAATTAACAAAATAGGCAGTTTTCATTCCCATCTTCTGGGCAGTCTGATTCATTAGCTCTACAAATTCCAATTCTGATCCAGAAACTAGTTC
>DOJM01000019.1:11166-19844 GCA_003529225.1 Paenibacillus sp. | reverse complement strand
GCTGCTGCATATTTAATAATCGCGGAGATAATCAACACAACAATCGACACAACAAACAAATCCACCGGGATCGCAATGAATGAAGCTGATTCTGTAACTCCGCGAAGATTGATCAAAGTAAGTAAAATAATAACTGATACTGCAATAAGAACGGTGTGATTATGAAGACTTGGAAAAGCCGATGTGATCGCATCCGTCCCTGCCGACGCACTAACAGCTACGGTCAGAATGTAATCCACTAACAAAGACCCTCCCGCCAAGAGCCCTGTCGGAACACCAAGATTACTCTTGGCAACGATGTAAGCTCCGCCTCCCTGAGGATAAGCGTAGATCGTCTGCCGATAGGATAAAATCAGGATGGCCAGCAGGCCCAATACGGCTAATGCAATTGGCAGGGAATACCAGATGGCAGTAAACCCAGCAGCCACTAGTACAATCAGAATTTGTTCCGTTCCGTAGGCTACAGACGAGAGCGCATCAGAAGACAGGACAGCCAGTGCTTTCACCTTGGATAACTTTTCATGATCGAGTTCGTTCGACTTCATCGGACGCCCGATCAATAGTCGTTTTACCTTGCTTACCATTGTGGATACAGTTCCTTTCTTTGAGAGCAGAAACGGAAATTCCGCGCGCTGTTTTCATTGGTGGATTTCATAAATGCAGACACTAAAAATAGCATACGGAAATGATCCGCATGCTATGCATGGTCATTATCCCACCTGTGCTTACGAGGTTAGCTGGCGGATTCGGGCTGTGGTATATAGCCCTACGGTACAGTCTAATCGACCCTTCCCNNGGCAAAAATGCCAAGATTGGTTCCCCCGTTTTTCCTTAGAAAATTCAGCGCATATTCAACTTCTCACAAGGTCTAATATTAGTCTACAACGTGTATACAGTAAAGCATTGAAAATATTGAAAATAGAATGAAAAAACATCCAATAACCGCAAATATAGCGTCTTATTGGATGCTCTCTTTCATTCTCTTCAATTATCCCACTGAACCGTGTTTTTAATCACTTTTCAAATTTTTTTGGATCACTTAAAGTTAAAAAGTCAAAACCCTAAACTTTCCTCTGTATCTAATTCCATCACTTCTTCTTCCTTACGTCCGTACCAAAGTAAAATGCTAATTAAAGCAAAAGCGATTAATGCAAGGAAAGGAATCGTAATGAATCCAAAAAAGTTCAAGTAATCCTTATTACAAGGAACACCGATTGTACAAGGAAGCACTTTACTTAACGCAGGAATCTTCTGCTCCGCATAATGATAGATCGAGATACTGCCACCAATCAAGCTTAGTGGAAGTACATATGGGATAATCCTTTTATCCCCCCGAAACGTCGCAATTCCCAAGAGGAATAGCTGAGGATACATAAAAATTCGTTGGAACCAGCAAAGCTTACAAGGTTCATATTTCAATACTTCGCTTAAATACAAGCTACCGGCAACAGCAACTAAAGAGACGAACCAGGCCAGATACAGGCAGTTACGCTTGCAAAAAGATAGGAACTTTGTCACTTTACCTCCACAGCTTTTGCGGCGTCATTAATTTCAGTTGAAATCGCTTCAATGTTAAGTGGATCCGCAGTTATTACCCCATTAATGTAAAGGGATGGTGTAGTCGTCACACCCGCTTCACTAGCTAACTGCATACCCTTATTCAGCTCATCTGCATACGTACGATCCTTGATATCTTTACGCAGCAGTTCGTAATCGATAGCTAACTTCTCTTTCTCCGCAAGGCTTACTAAGAAATCTTCAGTCGCCCATTCTTCGCTCTCATCACCTTGTTGAGCATATACAGCATCATAGAACTTCCAGAATTCATCATGATTCTGATGGTAAACAGATAATGCAGCAAGTGAAGCAGTCTCAGAGTCTGGACCAACGAAAGCCATATTTACAAAGTAGAGCGCTGCTTTTCCGTCGTTGACAAAATCTTGAACAATTTTCGGTTTAACTGAAGTTGCAAATTGGGAACACGCGGGACATTTTAAATCTTNNTAAATCTCCAAATTCAACAATTTTAACAGGTGCATCCTCTTTACCGACTCTAGGCAGCTCACTGTAATTGAATGCTACTGGTTCTCCCGATGTGGCATTTTTTGCGGCATCTTTCGAAGCTAACATAAACAATCCAACAAAAATGATGACTACTAAAGCTATTGAACTAATAATTAAAATTCTCGTTGTCTGCTTTTGCTGCTCCTGTTCTACCTGCCGTTTCTCTTGTTTGCTTAGCTGGGGAACGCTTGTACTTTTATTAGGTTTACTCAAGGAGAGTTCCTTTCTGTCCTCTGTGGACTAATGTAGTTTTTATCATATACATTTAAAATTATATAATTTTTAATCTCTTTTTGGCAAACAATACTGTAAAAACGCTGTAAAAAGAGCCAGTGCTATATCACTGTGTCCTAATAATTACTAATAAGTTCGTTATGCACCAGCTTCTTCAGTCAATAGCTGTAACTTCAGTAGCTTAATTCGAGAAATCCGCTTATTATCCGTTTCTTCAACAATAAACAGATGATCATCAAATTCTACAGACTGCCCTTTTTGAGGTGGATTAACCTCCAGTTTAGAATACAGCCAACCGCCTATCGTATCATAATCCTCAGTTTCCATATGGAGACCCAAAAGATCATTAATCTCTTCAATAAGCATCAAACCGTCAATGGAGTGTTCATCCTCCCCCAGCTTCTCAACACCAGGACGTTCTTCATCGAACTCATCCTGAATTTCTCCTACAATCTCCTCCATGATATCTTCCAGTGTTACCATTCCTGATGTTCCACCGTACTCATCAATCAGAATGGCGATTTGTGTCTTTGCGCGCTGCATGACTTTCAACAGAGCACTAATCTGAATAGATTCTGGTACGGTTAGTATAGGACGAATTAATTTATTATAGCTTTGTTCACGATCCCTAATTAAGTCCTTGATATGAATGAAGCCTAGAATGTGATCCTTATCTCCATCACAGACTGGATAACGCGTCCTCATTCCATCAAAAGCAATCTCAAGGTTCTCTTCCGTTGAAAGATGATTATTCAGACAGATCATTTCTGTCCGAGGAATCATGATCTCACGGGCCATTGTATCCACAAATTCAAAAATGTTGTCAACCAGCGTCATTTCGGTATTATCAATAAAGCCGCTTTTATTACTTTCTTGCATGATAATACGGATCTCTTCTTCCGTATGCGCCGTTCCCAGCTCTGAAGCTGGGGCTAACCGGAAGATCCGTAGTAAACCACGTGCCAGCCCATTTACGATCCAAATCACTGGATACATGATCTTGTAAAACACATTCATCGGCCCAGATGTTAGCAAAAGGACAGATTCAGCCTTGTTAACTGCAATAGTCTTAGGTGCAAGCTCTCCTAGTACGATATGCAAGATAGTGATAAACATTAGAGCAATAATCAAAGATACAACATTAACAGCGGTTATTCCAAAACCTATACTTCCTAATAAGGGCCCAACAAGGTTAGCTATAGCGGGTTGCCCCAACCATCCTAGCGCAAGTGAAGCCAATGTAATACCAAGCTGACAGGCGGATAGATAACCTTCCAAGTTGCTAACGATGCTTCTCGCTTTTAAAGCTTTTTTACTACCTTCTTCAATAAGGGTATCAATTCTACCGCTTCGTACTTTCACCATTGCGTATTCGACTGAAACAAAAAATCCATTTAATAATACCAACAGAATAATAAGACCTACGTGTAATATACCGGGTAAAGGGTCGCTCAATTTATAATCCTATCCATCATTCTCCGTACGGATGGATAGGCCCACCTCCTTCGTTTTTTCAGAGTATCGGCAAGATGCTTGCCAGTTGTTCCTTTCAGTATCAATTTCCCAATGGTTTCATCTCCAGTCTGGAATCACGTTTTTGAATATATACTTTATTATATTAATATATTGGGGCAAACCGCAAGCATGCGTGTCCTTTCGAAAAAAAATGGGTCTTTATTCCCCTTATTATTCCAAAATATCAGTATGTACAAGCAAAAACGCCTTCGTCGTCCCAAATGGACGGTAAGCGTTTATGCGAGAAATATAAGAATAATGTATTACGTGAAACTTATACATTCTTATATTTGAAAAAAAGATTCACTTTCAGACTCGTCATATTCTACACTCCACAAAGCCAACCCCTTGGCCATAGCTGTCGGACCAGCAGCAGAACGATCACATGCCGCCAATATCTCAGCAACATGATCAGCATCTATTTTACCTTCCCCCACATGGATCAAAGTCCCCATAATAATGCGAACCATATGCTGAAGAAATCCACTACCCGTTATATAAGTTTGGATCACTCCCTGATCTAATGAAGAGGGTCGGCACATGCTGCGGTCTACTTCCATATGAGCTTCAAAGATCGTTCGTACATGAGATGTCTTAGTAGACCGACGTGAAGCAAACGAAGTGAAGTCATGTGTCCCTAAAATATGCGTTAAGCCTTGCTGCATTGCAGGAATGTCCAACCTCACCGGATGGTGAAGCTGCCAGCGCCGCTGAAACGGATCTGGAAACCTGTTGCCGTTAATCGTGTATCGGTAAGTTTTGCGCTTAGCTCCTCTACGAGTGTGAAACGTCAGCGGTACTTCCCTAGCCTCAGTAACCACGATATCTTGTGGCAGCCGGGCATTAAGCGCGAGACACCAACGTTCAAGTGGGATTCGAGAGGAGGTCGTAAAGTTAAAAGGCTGACCGTAGGCGTGTACTCCGGCATCTGTGCGACCAGAAGCAGTAATCTTAAGCTCCTCACCTGTCAGATGGAGTATCGCTTGCTCCAGCCGATCCTGAATCGTATTGCCCTGAGGCTGGGTCTGAAAGCCATCATAATTTGTTCCGTCATAATTGACCTTCATCAATAGATTACGCATTCCGTTCTCCTTTTTAAACCGTTCAGCAGAAACGTCGATCGAAGCACTGTCTGATCTTATTCAAGAGGAAGAAATGGTTTTGCCGTCCCTAGAAGGACGGCATCCATTAACACTTCACTCTATTATTTCAAAAAAAAGAGCCCCTGCGGGAGCTCCTTCAATTGAACCAAGGTGATTCCCACGGTTATTAGTACAGCAGAGTCTTGCGCCTCTGCAGCACAATAACGCTGATATTTCCCCCATCTTTACTCCAAAGAGGGCCGGATGAAAGGGAAGCATCGGAAATCAATACTTGTGATACTACGCGCGGTCTACCAATTCAAGATAAACCATAGGCGCAGCGTCGCCACGGCGAGGTCCGAGTTTCAGGATACGTGTGTATCCACCTGGACGCTCTGTGTAACGAGGAGCAATGTCAGAGAACAATTTTTGAATTGCATCTTGTTCACCATCAACAGTCTCGCGGCGAACAAATGCAGCTACTTGACGACGAGCATGAAGATCGCCTTTTTTAGCTTTAGTGATCAACTTTTCAGCGATAGAACGAACTTCTTTCGCTTTAGCTTCCGTTGTTTGGATGCGCTCGTATAAAAATAGATCCGTTACCATGTCGCGAAATAACGCTTTACGCGCACTGGAATCACGGCCCAATTTTTGGTATGCCATGTGTTTTCCCTCCTTTACTGTAACAATCTGTAGTTATTCTTCTGTACGGAGTCCCAAACCAAGTTCCTCAAGCTTCTCCTGAACTTCTTCCAAAGATTTGCGACCAAGGTTACGCACCTTCATCATATCTTCTTCAGTCTTCGTGGTAAGCTCTTGTACGGTATTAATACCAGCACGTTTGAGGCAGTTGTAGGAGCGGACAGAAAGATCAAGCTCTTCGATTGTCATCTCTAGCACTTTTTCTTTTTTGTCTTCTTCTTTTTCAACCATAATTTCGGCGTCTTTCGCTTCGTCCGTAAGACCTACGAACAGTACGAGGTGCTCGTTCAAAATTTTGGCTCCAAGGCTTACAGCCTCTTCCGGTCTAATACTGCCATCTGTCCAAATTTCAAGCGTCAATTTGTCGTAGTTAGTCACTTGACCAACACGTGTATTGTCTATGCCGTAGTTAACGCGTGAAATAGGAGTGTAGATGGAGTCAACCGGGATAACACCAATTGGCTGATCGTCGCGTTTGTTCCGGTCCGCTTGGACGTAGCCGCGACCACGGCCTGCAAAAATACGCATGTGAAGTCTCGCACCAGGTCCTAGCGTTGCAATGTGAAGATCCGGGTTGAGGATCTCAACATCGCTGTCCGCACGGATATCACCTGCGGTAACGATGCCTTCCCCTTCGGCATCAATCTCGAACACTTTTTCCTCGTCTGAATGAATCTTCAGGGACAAGGCTTTAAGGTTCAGAATGATCTCCGTCACATCTTCCATTACGCCTGGAACGGTCGAGAACTCATGCAGAACGCCGTCAATTTGGACCGAAGTCACTGCGGCTCCTGGAAGCGAAGAAAGCAATATCCGGCGAAGTGAATTCCCCAGAGTCGTGCCATACCCACGTTCCAACGGTTGNNACGGTTCAACTACGAATTTCCCATAGGTACCTTCATCATTAGCTTCTACGGTCTCAATCTTCGGCTTTTCGATTTCTATCACGAGTTTACCCCTCCTTCAACGTCGCTCCTATATGAAACTGTCACCCCATCAGGTGCATCATGTAGTATGCCTAAACACCTATTATTAGCAGATGCGTCAGAATTATACCACATTCACAATACTGATTTCACTATACGCGACGACGTTTCGGCGGACGGCATCCATTGTGAGGTACCGGAGTTACGTCTTTAATAAGGTTAACTTCAAGCCCTGCAGCTTGAAGGGAACGGATGGCTGCTTCGCGGCCCGCGCCCGGTCCTTTAACCATAACCTCAACCGACTTCATGCCGTGCTCCATAGCTGCTTTAGCTGCTGATTCAGCTGCCATTTGCGCTGCGAATGGAGTCGACTTACGGGAACCCTTAAATCCTTGGCCGCCGGAGCTTGCCCAGGAAATTGCATTTCCGTGAGGATCTGTGATGGTAACGATGGTGTTATTGAACGTGGAACGAATATGTGCCACGCCGGATTCGATATTCTTACGGTCGCGACGTTTAGTACGTACGACTTTTTTCGGTTTAGCCATTGTCTCTTATCCCCCCTTATTATTTCTTCTTGTTTGCTACCGTACGACGCGGGCCTTTCCGGGTACGGGCATTGGTTTTAGTACGTTGACCGCGAACAGGCAATCCACGACGGTGACGAACACCGCGGTAACAGCCGATCTCAGTAAGACGTTTAATATTCAAGGAAATTTCACGACGCAGGTCACCCTCAACCTTAACCGTTTTGTCGATCGTTTCACGCAGTTTGCTGACTTCATCTTCCGTCAAATCACGGACACGTGTATTAGCGCTAATGCCTGTTTCATTAAGAATTTTCTGGGAAGTCGTTTTACCGATTCCGAAAATATAAGTCAAGGCGATCTCAACGCGTTTGTCACGTGGCAAATCCACTCCAGCTATACGAGCCATTTTACGCTACACCCCCTTCTTAACCTTGTTTTTGTTTGTGTTTCGGATTTTCGCAAATCACCATAACAGTCCCTTTGCGGCGGATTACTTTACATTTCTCGCAAATGGGCTTTACAGAAGGTCTTACCTTCATGTTAATTACCTCCTCAAAGTTTTGCGAAGCAAAACTTTTTTCGTAGTTCCCATCTATTTACGGTAAGTTATACGACCTTTTGATAAATCATAAGGCGATAACTGCACGACCACTTTGTCTCCGGTCAAAATACGGATAAAGTGCATCCGCAATTTACCGGATACATGGGCAAGTATTTGATGACCGTTCTCAAGCTCAACCTTAAACGTTGCATTTGGCAACGGTTCAAGGACAGTACCTTCTACTTCAATGACATCTTCCTTAGCCACAGTTAGTCTCCTTTCTCATCAGCACTTATTCCGGTGGGCCCAGCATACTTCATGACTGCGTAACGCAGCTTTCCGTTTGTTACCCGCCCAGTTTCTTCCAAACTGTTCACAACCTNNTATTCTTCTTCTTTGGCCCATCAAACTTACGTTTGTCTCCATCTGCAATGTATACAAATCTGCTATCAACAACTGCGATAACAACGGCTGCCTCTCCGGCATCCTTACCTTTGAGAATTCTCACTAATTGACCAACCTGCGGGCTGCTCACAGTATTCAAGTGGAGATCACCTACGCATTCAGTTTTGTGAAAATTTCCATGCCGTCCGGAGTAACTGCTACTGTATGCTCAAAGTGAGCACATAGTGAGCCATCTACCGTAACGACAGTCCAGTTATCTTCCAGCGTTCTGACATGTCTCTTTCCTACGTTTACCATCGGCTCAATCGCGAGTACCATACCCGGTTTCAGACGTGGTCCGCGGTCCGCTATGCCATAATTCGGAATTTGCGGTTCTTCATGCAGTTTTGCCCCAATACCATGACCAACATACTCACGTACGACTGAGAAACCAGCCTCTTCGATGTATTGCTGGATAGCATGGGAGATTGTAAACAAGCGCACATCCGGCTTAACTAACGCCAGTCCCGCGTACAAGGAGCCTTCCGTAACGTCCAGCAATCGCTGAGCCTCTTCGGAAATGCTGCCCACACCGTAGGTCCAGGCGGAATCACCGTGATAACCGCGGTACTCTGCACCGATATCCAGCGTTACAATATCGCCTTCGATCAGTTTGCGTTTACCTGGAAATCCATGC
>DOJM01000019.1:3785-11113 GCA_003529225.1 Paenibacillus sp. | reverse complement strand
TTGACTGCGAATGTATTGATCGGCGATTCTGTCGAGATCGCCCGTTGTAATGCCAGGCTCAATGGCCTCAGCAATAAGACGGTGACTCTCGGCAACAATTCGACCAGCTTCCCTCATAAAGGCAAGTTCCTGTTCGGATTTACAAATGATCATTACATTAACCCCGCAATAAAGATACGATTTCAGAAGAAACGACATTGATTTCGTTTTCCCCGTTTACCTGACGCAAAAGACCTTTATTATCATAAAACGCAAGCAGCGGCGCTGTCTTATTATCGTACTCATCCAGACGCTTGCCTACACTTTCTTCGTTGTCATCCGGACGTTGATACAATTCACCGCCATCAATGTCGCAAATGCCATCTTGCTTCGGCGGGTTGAAGATTAAATGGTAGGATGCTCCGCAAACTGTGCAGATACGACGTCCAGTAAGACGTGCCATCAACAGTCCACGGTCAACATTCAAGTTGATGACATGATCCAAAGAAGTATTCAAACGGCTTAGAATTTCATCCAGCGCTTCCGCTTGCGAAAGAGTTCTTGGAAAACCATCCAATAGAAATCCTTTTTTGCAATCGGACTGCTGCAGCCGCTCTTCAACTATACCAATGGTCACATCATCTGGTACAAGCAAACCTTGATCAATAAATGATTTAGCCTTCAATCCNNATCTCCTGTCGAAATATGCGGAATGCCAAACTCTTTTATGATCTCTGCCGCTTGTGTTCCCTTGCCTGCCCCAGGAGGGCCCATGAATAAAATGTTCACGATTTCTCTCTCCCCCCAAAAGTTCGCCACCAAGCAAGAAACAGCACAATAGGTGCCGGGAAGAATAATAACTTACGCTTCACCGGAACCTATCGCCTATTTATTGATGAAGCCTTTGTAATGGCGTTTGATCAATTGGCTCTCGATCNNATTACGATTAGCAGTGAAGTACCGCCAATTCGAACTTCTTTAGGCAATCCAGATAAAGCACCGAAGAACATCGGCAATACAGAGATCAAAGCCAGGAACAATGCGCCGGACATAGTCAGACGAGACATTACTCTAGTCAAATACTTCTCAGTAGCTTTACCAGGACGGATACCTGGAATGTAACCACCATTCTTCTTCATGTTATCAGCCATCTGCTGAGGATTCATCTGCACGAACGTATAGAAGAACGTGAATCCGATGATCATCACTACATACAGAAGCATACCAAGTGGTGCATCAGTTGCCAAATACTTGGCAATCCATTGCGCCCAGGCATGTGTTGACCAGAAACTGGAGAGAACAACTGGGAACTGAAGCAGTGATACGGCGAAGATAACCGGAATTACACCAGCCGCATTAATTTTCAGCGGAATGTGCGTATTCTGTCCACCGTACATTTTGTTGCCGACTACGCGTTTAGCGTATTGAACAGGAATCTTCCGAATACCTTGCTGTACGAAGATAACTGCTGTAATAATCGCTACAATCACAATCAGCACAATAACGACTTTAAGAATATTCAGGAACACTTGATCCGGCTGAATAAAGCTTGAGTTAGCCGTACTCGTGATATATCCCGGGATAGCGGCGACGATTCCCGCAAAAATCAGGATCGAAATCCCGTTCCCGATTCCCTTTTCGGTAATCTGTTCACCAAGCCACATCAGGAAAGAAGTACCAGCCGTCAAGATAATGGCAACCAGTAAGTAGTCAGCAAATGTCGCATTCGGCATCATTTGAGTTCCATAAATCCGGTTAAACCCTATTGACGTAGCAAAACCTTGGATCAGGGCCAAAATCACAGTACCATAACGAGTGATTTGCGCTAGTTGTTTTTTGCCGTGCTCCCCTTGTTTAGCCCATTCAGCAAACTTAGGAACAACATCCATCGACAGCAATTGCACGATGATGGATGCTGTAATGTACGGATAAATACTGATCGCAAATATCGAGAAGTNNGTCACCGCTTTGATTTGCTGTTTCCAGTACATCTTTGTTCACACCAGGAACCGGTACAAACGAACCGATACGGTAGATAATCAGAATGAACAAGGTAAACAGGATCTTTTTGCGCAAATCTTCCACATGCCAGATATTCTTAAGCGTTTTGAACATTAGATCACCTCGGTTTTACCGCCGGCAGCCTCGATTTTCTCTACCGCAGATTGAGAGAACTTATTTGCTTGTACAGTCAATTTAACGGTTAACTCACCATTGCCGAGAATCTTAATGCCACTTTTGGAATTCTTGACAACACCAGTTTCAAGCAACAACTGCGGAGTCACTTCAGTTCCTTCTGCAAAGCTATTCAGATCTTCCAGGTTCACAATCGCATACTCTTTACGGGTAGGATTGACGAAACCACGTTTAGGCAGACGACGATAGAGCGGATTTTGTCCACCCTCGAAGCCCGGACGAACACCACCGCCAGAACGTGAGTTTTGACCTTTGTGACCGCGACCGGAAGTTTTACCATTTCCGCTACTTGGTCCACGACCAACGCGATTGCGTTCTTTTCGGGAACCAGGAGCTGGAGCAAGTTCATGTAACTTCATCGTTTGCACCTCCTTATGTTTGTTAATTTATGCGAGGCGATTAGCCTTCAATTTCAGTTACAGATAGCAAGTGACTCACTTTATTGATCATTCCGCGAATTGCAGGACTGTCATTGTGAACCACTGTCGTGTTGAGTTTACGCAGGCCGAGCGTCTTAACAGTAACACGTTGTGTTTCTGGACGTCCGATTACACTACGTACGAGGGTAATTTGCAATTTTGCCATTGACGTTCCCCTCCTTAACCGCGCAATTCTTCGACAGATTTGCCGCGAAGTTTCGCGACCTCTTCAATACGTTTCAGACGGGAAAGTCCCTCCAAAGTTGCATTGACCATGTTCATGGAATTCGAAGAACCCAGTGATTTTGTCAAAATGTCGCCAACGCCTGCCAATTCCAATACTGCACGAACTGGACCGCCAGCGATAACGCCAGTACCCTCTGATGCTGGTTTCAGCAACACGCGTCCTGCGCCGAAGTGGCCAGTAACGAGATGGGGAATCGAAGTTCCTACGATTGGAATGTGAATCAGGTTTTTCTTAGCATCTTCAATGCCTTTACGGATGGCATCCGGAACTTCGCCGGCTTTACCGATACCAGCACCGACGTAGCCATTGCCATCGCCCACAACAACGAGTGCACTAAAGCTGAAACGGCGTCCGCCTTTTACAACTTTTGCTACACGGTTAATGTGTACAACTCTTTCTGTCAGTTCTAAACTGTTCGGATCTACACGCAAGTCGTTAACCTCCTTTTAAGAATTATTCTAGAATTCAAGACCAGCTTCACGAGCTGCGTCAGCCAATGCTTGAATTCGTCCATGGTACAAGTAACCTCCGCGGTCGAATACGACCACTGCATAGCCNNCAATTGGCCAACTTTCGCTGCAGCTTCAACGCTGCCGCCATTACCGATGTTAGCGCTCAGTTCTTTTTCAAGTGTAGAAGCGGATACGATAGTAACCCCTTTAACATCGTCGATCAGTTGAGCGTAGATGTGTTTCGAAGAACGGAATACGTTCAAACGTGGACGCTCAGTAGTTCCCTGGATCTTCTTACGAACACGCAGGTGTCTTTTGAGACGAGCCTTGTTTTTATCTTCTTTTGTAATCATGACTTCCCTTTCACTCCCTTCAGTTTGCCGTAAACAGCTTCACTTTAAGATGCACGGGGTATCTTACAATTAAGTTTAAACTGGTTATTTCTTCTTACCAGCTTTACCTTCTTTGCGGATGATACGCTCGCCTTCATATTTGATACCTTTACCTTTATACGGTTCTGGCTCACGAACGGAACGAATGTTAGCAGCATATGCACNAACGCGTTCTTTATCGATACCTTTAACGATGATCTTCGTGTTCGCAGGAACTTCAAACTCGATACCTGCTTCCGGTGTAATTTCAACCGGGTGGGAGTAACCAACGTTCAGAACGATTTTATCTCCGGATTTGCTTGCACGATATCCGACCCCAACCAATTCCAGAGATTTCGAGAAACCTTCAGTCACGCCTGCTACCATGTTGTTGACAACGGAGCGGGTTGTGCCGTGAAGTGAACGATGCAATTTGTTATCCGACGGACGAACAACGGTAATTTCGTTATTTTCAACTGTAACCTTCATGTCTTTATGAAGCTCACGATTCAAAGAACCTTTTGGACCTTTTACTGTAATAACGGCGTTGTCCAAAGTGACATCTACACCGCTAGGTACTGCGATTGGTTTACGACCAATACGAGACATGTGTTGCACCTCCTTATCTTGTGACGTTTATTACCAAATGTAGCAGACAACTTCTCCGCCAGATTTTGATTGACGAGCTTCTTTGTCGGTCATAACTCCCTTAGATGTGGAGATAATCGCGATTCCTAAACCACCGAGTACACGAGGCACTTCATTGCTCTTCGTGTATACGCGAAGGCCTGGTTTACTGATTCTTTTCAAACCAGAAATAACACGCTCTTGGTTAGGGCCGTATTTCAAGAAGATACGGATAATCCCTTGTTTGCTATCTTCAACGAATTCCGCATCGCGGATGAAACCTTCACGCTTCAAAATGTCAGCGATTTGTTTCTTCATAGTAGAAGCAGGCATTTCTACCGTTTCGTGACGCACAATGTTAGCGTTACGAATACGAGTAAGCATATCTGCAATAGGATCAGACATAGTCATGTGTGTAAACCTCCTTCCCGTTTATAAACTTCTTACCAACTTGCTTTTTTCACGCCAGGGATCTGGCCTTTATAAGCTAATTCACGGAAACAAATTCTGCAAATTTTGAACTTTTGCAGTACCGAATGTGGACGACCACAACGTTCGCAACGTGTATATGCACGTACTTTAAACTTAGGCGTACGTTGTTGTTTAACTTTCATCGAAGTTTTTGCCACTTAGCCTGACACCTCCTAAACATTTTCGGAGAAAATGGATTAACCGACTTTATTTTGCGAAAGGCATTCCCAGCTGACCCAGCAGCTCGCGGGATTCCTCATCCGTCTTAGCAGTCGTTACAATAACGATGTCCATACCGCGGACTTTATCCACTTTGTCATATTCGATCTCGGGGAAGATCAATTGTTCTTTAAGACCAAGTGTGTAGTTACCACGGCCGTCAAAGGCTTTAGTGGAAACACCACGGAAGTCACGTACGCGTGGAAGCGTTACGTTGAACAATTTGTCCAAGAAGTAATACATACGCTCGCCGCGCAGTGTTACTTTAACCCCAATCGGCATATTTTCGCGTAGTTTAAAACCAGCGATGGATTTTTTAGCTTTAGTGATTACTGGTTTTTGACCAGCGATCAACTGCATGTCATTAACTGCAGCATCAAGTACTTTGGAGTTTTGAACAGCGTCACCCACACCCATGTTGATGACAACCTTCTCGATCTTAGGCACTTGCATAACAGTTGTATAGTTAAACTTCTGCATCAAAGCAGGTGTTATTTCGTTGAGATAACGTTCTTTCATTCTTGCTGCCATGAAGATTTAACCTCCTTTCTTAAGGGCTAGATTAGTCGATAATCTCTCCGGATCTTTTAGCAATCCGAACTTTTTTACCGTTGTCCAATACTTTGTAACCGATACGTGTTACTTTGCCGGACTTCGGATCGATGTGCATTACGTTGGACACATGAATCGAAGCTTCCTGCTCAATAATTCCACCCTGTGGATTCAGCTGGTTCGGCTTTTGGTGTTTTTTCACCATATTGACGCCTTCTACCAGAACGCGGTTTTCACGAGGATAAGCAGCGATGACACGGCCTTTTTTGCCTTTGTCTTTACCACTAATCACAAGCACCACATCATCTTTCTTCACGTGCAGTTTATTGTTATGGGATTCCAGAACTTTTTTCACTCTAGGCATTTATTACACCTCCTATAACTAACCTTCAACTTATTGGTGCTCGTGTTTATTAGATTACTTCCGGTGCCAAGGAAACGATCTTCATGTAGTCCTTATCGCGAAGTTCGCGAGCAACTGGTCCAAAGATACGTGTTCCACGAGGGCTTCTGTCGTCTTTAACAACAACAGCTGCATTTTCGTCGAATGCGATGTAAGATCCATCTTTACGACGAACGGAACGTTTCGTACGAACAACTACCGCTCTAACAACATCACCTTTTTTGACAACGCCGCCTGGTGTTGCTTGTTTAACGGAACAAACGATCAAATCACCGATTGCTGCTGTACGGCGTCCAGTACCACCCAGTACGCGGATACACATCAGTTCCTTCGCACCAGAGTTGTCAGCCACATGCAAACGTGTAAATGGTTGAATCATTTTAATTTCCTCCTTCCGGAAAAACTCTTTTGATTATCTTAGATGATAACCGCTTTTTCAACCACTTCAACTAGTCTCCAACGTTTGTCCTTGGACAACGGACGAGTTTCCATGACTTTTACGGTATCGCCAATTTTTGCAACGTTTTCCTCATCATGTGCTTTGAATTTCTTCGTAGACTTGATGCGTTTGTGGTACAAGTTATGTTTCTTATAGGTTTCAACAGCGACTACGATGGTTTTATCCATTTTATCACTGACCACTTTACCGATTAGCACTTTACGTGCATTACGTTCTTCGCTCATTAGTTAGCCTCCTTCCTGAATACGGATCTGAGATCCGTCTCACTTAACTAATCCCAAGCACTCTTTGATGGATTACGGTTTTAGCACGAGCTATTTCCTTACGCACGTCACGAATCCGAGTCGGGTTGTCCAGCTGGCCAGTTGCCAATTGGAAACGGAGATTAAAAAGTTCCTCTTTGAATCCAGCGATCTTTTGTTCAATCTCAGCAGTGGTTAAGTTGCGAAGTTCATTAGCTTTCATTTGCTTCACCACCCAATTCTTCACGTTTCACAAACTTAGTCTTAACAGGCAGCTTGTGAGCGGCAAGACGCATCGCTTCACGAGCGATTTCTTCCGACACGCCTCCGAGTTCGAACATAATCTTGCCCGGTTTAACTACGGCTACCCATTTCTCAACGTTACCTTTACCACTACCCATACGAACCTCGAGAGGCTTTTGAGTAATAGGTTTATCTGGGAAAATCTTGATCCAAACTTGACCGCCACGTTTGATATAACGTGTCATTGCGATACGAGCAGCTTCGATNNCCGAAGTTCAATTCAGTACCACCCTTTGCCATACCCTTCATGTGTCCGCGTTGTTGTTTGCGGTGTTTTACGCGTTTTGGTACCAACATGATTAGTTGCCTCCTTCCTGAGCAGCTTGTTTCTTAGCTGGGGGAAGAACTTCTCCACGGTAGATCCATACTTTTACGCCTAATTTACCA
>DOJM01000019.1:2414-3761 GCA_003529225.1 Paenibacillus sp. | reverse complement strand
TCTGAACGAGCAATCTCAGCTCCGCCAAGACGTCCGCCTACTTGAGTTTTAATCCCTTTTGCGCCAGAACGCATAGTTCTTTGAATCGCTTGTTTGAGTGCACGACGGAACGATACACGACGTTCCAATTGTTGAGCAATGCTCTCAGCTACAAGAATTGCATCCAATTCAGGGTGCTTAATTTCATTGATGTTGATGTGTACTTTTTTGCCACCAGCGATTGCTGTAACTGCGCTGCGAAGTACTTCTACTTCAGCTCCGCCCTTACCAATAACCATACCTGGTTTAGCAGTATGAATTGTAACGTTCACGCGGTTAGCCGCTCTTTCGATCTCGATATGGGAAACAGCGGAATCCTTCAACTTACCTTTAAGGTATTCCCGGATTTTGACGTCTTCCATCAGAAGAGTACCGAAATCTTTTCCTGCATACCATTTAGATTCCCAATCGCGAATGATCCCGATCCGGAGTCCGATTGGATTTACCTTTTGACCCACGTGTTATCCCTCCTTATTTCTCAGATACCACCAGTGTAATGTGGCTCGTGCGTTTATTGATCCGACTTGCGCGACCCATGGCGCGCGGACGGAAACGTTTCATAGTAGGTCCTTGGTTAACGAAAACCTCGCTAACGAACAAACTGTTCACGTCCAAAGAATAGTTATGCTCAGCATTCGCAATTGCCGAATTAAGCAACTTCTCAACGACCGGAGAAGCGGATTTCGGAGTGTGGCGAAGAATAGCAATTGCTTCCCCCACTTGCTTACCACGAATCAAGTCAACAACCAGTTTCGCTTTACGAGCGGAAATCCGCACCGATCTTGCATGTGCTTTTGCTTCCATTGTTTAACCTCCTTTCAAACAGAGACCTTATTATTATCTTCTTGTTTTCTTATCGTCACCCGCGTGGCCTTTGTAAGTACGTGTTGGCGCGAACTCGCCCAACTTGTGACCTACCATATCTTCTGTTACGTATACAGGCACGTGTTTACGGCCGTCATATACACCAAACGTATGTCCGATAAACTGAGGGAAAATGGTTGAGCGACGGGACCAAGTTTTAACTACAACCTTTTTCTCAGCCTCGTTCAGTTCCTCAACTTTTTTAAGCAGGTAGCCATCGATAAACGGCCCCTTCTTTAAACTGCGACCCATGTGTGAATCCTCCCTTCATCCGGTTCTTCAAACCGCGAATCGACGCTTCGCGCTTTATTAACTTGCCAGAAGCGTCTTATTTCGTGCGGCGGCGAACGATATATTTATCAGATGCCTTGTTTTTCTTACGCGTTTTGTAACCAAGGGTTGGTTTACCCCATGGAGACATAGGCGATTTACGTCCGATTGGAG
>DOJM01000019.1:2175-2401 GCA_003529225.1 Paenibacillus sp. | reverse complement strand
ACCACCGTGTGGGTGATCGTTCGGGTTCATTACTACACCGCGTACTTCAGGGCGACGGCCCAGCCAGCGACTACGTCCAGCTTTACCGATTTTGATCAATTCATGATCTTCGTTACCTACGGAACCGATAGTTGCACGGCATACGCTAAGGATCTTACGAACCTCACCGGATGACAAACGAACGGAACAGTACTTTTCTTCTTTACCAAGCAATTGAGCTTCTGTA
>DOJM01000019.1:437-2111 GCA_003529225.1 Paenibacillus sp. | reverse complement strand
TGTCCGCCTTTACCTGGTTTCAACTCAATATTGTGGATAACTGTACCCACTGGGATGTTCTCCAGTGCAAGACTGTTACCAATTTTGATGTCGGCTGTTGGGCCGGACTCTACTTTATCCCCAACTTTTAGGCCTTTAGGAGCGATGATATAACGTTTCTCTCCATCAGCATAGTGGATCAAAGCAATATTAGATGTACGGTTCGGGTCATACTCGATTGTAGCAACGCTACCTGGTATGCCGTCTTTAGTCCGCTTGAAGTCGATAATACGGTATTTACGTTTGTGTCCACCGCCATGGTGACGAACCGTAATTTTACCTTGGTTGTTGCGTCCCGCATGTTTGAACAACGGAGAAAGCAACGATTTCTCTGGCTGGTTTGTTGTGATTTCTTCAAACGTAGACACAGACATGTGTCGTCTTGCCGGAGAGGTCGGTTTGTACTTTTTGATTGGCACTATAGTTTCCTCCTTACTTTATGAGTATTATTCTACCGCTTCAAAAAATTCAAGCGGTTTGCTGTCCGGGCTAAGCTTAACGATGGCTTTTTTCCACTCTGGAGTGTAACCAGAATATTTACCATAACGTTTCAGTTTGCCAGGTACGCGCATTGTGTTCACATTTGTTACTTTTACTTTGAAAATAGCCTCGACAGCTTTTTTGATTTCGGTTTTGTTAGCACGGATATCCACTTCAAAAGCGTATTTCATTTCGCTCATGTAGTCGGAAGTACGTTCCGTAATCACCGGACGTTTGATAATATCACGAGGATCTTTCATTACGCGAACACCTCCTCTACCTTCAGAACTGCTTCTTTAGTGATGATCAGTTTGTCGTACGTCAGTACGTCAAGAACATTAATGCCGTCAGCCGCTACGAATTTCACCCCAGGGATGTTACGAGCGGAAAGTGCTACGTTATCATCATAGCTAGTAGCTACGATCAACGCTTTGCGATCCACTTTCAGGTTGTTCAAGATTGCTGCGAATTCTTTCGTCTTCGGAGCATTCATTGTCAAGCTATCCAATACGATAATGTCATTCTCGAGTACTTTCGAGGACAAAGCGGATTTGATCGCCAAACGACGAACCTTCTTAGGCAATTTCCAGGAATAGCTGCGTGGAGTTGGTCCGAAGACAACGCCGCCGCCTTTCCATTGTGGAGAACGAATGGAGCCTTGACGAGCGCGACCTGTACCTTTTTGTTTCCAAGGCTTACGTCCACCGCCACGAACTTCAGAACGTCCTTTTACTTTGTGTGTACCACGACGAAGGGAAGCTCTTTGCATAAGCGCAGCTTCATGTAGAACGTGCTCATTCGGTTCAATACCGAATACTGTATCGCTCAGTTCTACTTCACCAACTTCGTTGCCACTAATATTAAAAAGTGTTACTTTTGGCATTTCATGTTCCTCCTTTCTTAGGTAATTATTTCTTAACGGTTTGTTTAACTTTCACGAAGCTGTTTTTAGGACCTGGGATAGCGCCTTTAACCAGCAATACGTTACGTTCAACGTCAACCT
Source organism: Paenibacillus sp. (assembly GCA_003529225.1). Lineage (GTDB taxonomy): Bacteria > Bacillota > Bacilli > Paenibacillales > Paenibacillaceae > Paenibacillus_AQ > Paenibacillus_AQ pseudetheri. The sequence goes on along the minus strand of DOJM01000019.1, from coordinate 589 downwards.
TGATGATTTCAAGCTTTTGAACCGTGATAGTCGTGTGACCCATATGTCCTGGAAGGCGTTTGCCCTTCGGAACACGGTTAGCTTGGATAGAACCCATGGAACCCGGTCTTCTGTGGTAACGCGATCCGTGTGCCATTGGTCCGCGGCTTTGT
>DOJM01000019.1:0-412 GCA_003529225.1 Paenibacillus sp. | reverse complement strand
ACCTTGGAAACCTTTACCTTTAGATGTACCAGTTACGTCAACAAATTCGCCCTCAGCAAAGATATCAGCCTTCAGCTCTTGTCCAACCTCGAGAGACCCGAGATCAACACCGCGAATTTCGCGAACGTAGCGCTTAGGTGTTGCATTTGCCTTTTTGGCGTGACCCTGTTCAGGCTTATTGGAGCGACTTTCTTTTTTATCAGAAAAGCCCAATTGCACTGCTTCATATCCGTCGATATTCAGGTCCTTCTTTTGCAGTACTACACAAGGTCCTGCTTCGATAACAGTAACTGGAATTACGTTACCTTCTGGAGTAAACACTTGAGTCATACCGAGTTTTTTTCCTAAGATACCTTTCAATGTTGACACCTCTTTTCTTTTCCTAAATTACTAATAAAGAATTACAATTTGA
>DOJM01000024.1:433-6081 GCA_003529225.1 Paenibacillus sp. | reverse complement strand
TAAGATAGCTATTCATTCAGAAATGAAGGGGTATGAACGATGAGCAGAGCACCGATTTGAAGATAACCCCAGTGTAATTGAAGCAGAAGCAGGAATTTTATATATGAAGGGATATGTGTAATGAACAAAGCAATAGATCAGAAACTGCAAAAGGAAGTGGACAGACGCAGAACCTTTGCGATCATTTCCCACCCGGATGCGGGTAAAACAACTTTAACGGAAAAACTACTGTTATTCGGTGGTGCTATCCGTCTGGCGGGAACGGTTAAGGCCCGTAAGGCGAACAAGCATGCAACGAGTGACTGGATGGAAATTGAGAAGCAGCGGGGGATTTCTGTTACTTCCTCTGTGATGCAGTTTGATTATTTGAATCACCGCGTGAATATTTTGGATACACCGGGTCACCAAGACTTTAGTGNNATGAGGACACCTACCGTACCCTAACAGCAGCGGATAGTGCGGTCATGCTTATCGACGTGGCAAAAGGTGTGGAAACTCAAACGACCAAGCTGTTTCAGGTATGTGCTAAACGTGGGATTCCGATCTTTACTTTTATCAATAAGCTGGACCGTGAAGGACGCAGTCCGTTTGATCTAATGGAAGAGCTGGAGCAGGTACTGGGTATTCGCTCTGTGCCTATGAACTGGCCGATCGGTAGTGGACGTGAGCTATGCGGCGTATATGACCGGATGAAGAATCAGGTGGAGCTGTTCCAAGGTGACGATCACTCCGTAATCAAGGTACAAAAGGTTGACGGATATCGTGATCCAATCATTCGTGAAATGGCTGGAGAATATCTGCATGATCAACTGTGTCAGGATCTGGAGCTGCTGGATGTAGCAGGCGATGCTTTTGACTATGAAAAAGTACTAAGTGGTGAACTCACACCTGTGTTCTTTGGTAGTGCGATCAACAATTTCGGCGTACAAACTTTCCTTGATAATTTCTTGGATCTGGCACCGAAGCCTGAACCACGCCGTAGTACTACAGGTTTGGTAGAACCAATGGACGAGAAGTTTACTGGCTATGTGTTCAAAATCCAAGCCAATATGAACCCGGCTCACCGTGACCGGATTGCTTTCCTGCGTATTGTGTCCGGGAAGTTCGAACGAGGTATGAGCGTGAAGCATGTACGTGCGGGTAAGGACATTAAGCTGGCCCAGCCGCAACAATTCTTGGCGCAAGACCGTGATATCGTAGAGGAAGCTTATCCGGGAGATATTATCGGGTTGTTTGATCCAGGTATTTTTAGAATTGGAGATACACTGAGTCAGGCCGGAGATTTGGAATTCGATGAGCTGCCAACATTCTCACCAGAGATTTTTGCTAAAGTGAGTATTAAAAATGCTTTGAAATCGAAGCAGTTCCAAAAAGGTGTCGATCAGCTGACTGAAGAGGGTATGATTCAAGTATTCCGTACGGTTAACTTTGATGATATTCTGCTCGGCGTAGTTGGACAGCTGCAGTTTGAGGTGTTCGAGTACCGCATGAAGGGTGAATATGGTGTGGATGTTCAGTTGCAGCGTATGCCATACCAGTTCGCGCGTTGGATCGTAGATGATGCTAAACCAGATGCGAGTAAGTTCCGTATTAACTCTACGCTCGTTACAGATAAGAAGGGCAATTTTGTCGTATTGTTCGAGAATGAATATGCTATGCGGACAGCGATGGATAAGAACCCGACAGCTACGTTCCTAGAGATGGCTCCAAAAGCATTGCTATAGTAAGGAAGCTACAACTTCCTGATTGTTAATAAAAACCTCCGCCTTCAGCGTGCAATTGCACAATGGGATAGCGGAGGTTTTTGACTAGTTGCGGCTAGTTATGACGTGATATTCCCGGGAGTAATCGTCTCCAGGTGATCATGGAGCATAGAAACCAAATTATCTTGCTTAGCGGTATCTAAATCCTTCCATATCATTTCAAACACGGCGCCAAGTCCCGGGAGTGCTGCTTCTGGTCCGTCTACCGAGCCTTCAATCATATGCCGCAAATCTTCTTCAGATTGACCATGCACTTTATGAATAATCGCCTGGCGTAAGTCAATAGTAACCGGCGTAACGTACCTCCTTTTTGAAATATAGTGATATTCACTTCGTTTTAATGTACCCTGAATAGGTGCTGGAAATTCAAGTTTTCGTTCAAATATAAGATAATATAAGTTTGACACTTTACATCATCCTTATATTTCTAAGAGTAACGGTTGTCATCCATAAAGGACGAATATGACGTTTCTTCTTGGCTTATGCTATACTGTTTGAGATATAGAAATGCTACGGGAGGTACATAAGACATGGCAAAAAAACAATATGCCATCATTGGCATGGGACGTTTCGGATCCAGTGTTGCGAGAGCGCTCAGCGGTATGGGGTTTGATGTACTTGCGATTGATGCGGACGAGCAGCGGACACAGGAGATTTCAAATATAGTAACACACGCCGTATCTGCAGATTCAACGGATGAAGAAGCGCTACGCGCACTCGGTATTCGCAATTTTGATGTGGTGGTTGTGGCTATTGGAGAGGACATTCAAGCAAGCATTCTTACAACTTTAATCCTGAAGGACCTTGGTGTACCAGCAATTATCGCAAAAGCAAAAAGTGAGCTGCACGGCAAAGTATTAGGGAAAATTGGTGCAGACAAGGTGATTTATCCTGAACGGGATATGGGAATGCGGGTTGCGCATCATTTGGCTTCACCTAATATATTAGATTATATCGAGCTGTCGCCTGATTATAGTATTTTGGACATGAAGGTATCCGGATCGATGCTCGGGAAAAATCTACAAGAGCTCGATATCCGTGCAAAATACGGCTGTAACGTAATGGCTATCCGTCAAGGTGAAGAGATGAACATCTCCCCACGCGCAGAGGATCGCTTGATCGATGGGGATATCCTTGTAATCGTTGGGCATAAAGATAACCTTACGAAGCTGGAGATCGAGTATCAGTAGGTGAGGGGTAACGTATTCATCAGATTTATAGGGGAGTAAAAGAGAAGAAGAACAAAGACAAAGACAAAGATAAAGAACAAAGATATAAGAGCAAGAAAAAATGACAAGGCATAAGAAAGGAAAACTTTATGGAAATCATGTCTCCGCAAAATACGCGGGTTAAAGAGTGGGCCGGGCTGCAGGAGAAAAAGCACCGTGATATAGCTCGTAAATATATTGTAGAAGGCGTTCATCTGGTACAGGAAGCGCTGCTGGCTGAAGCAGATGTGGAATGCCTTGCCTATGACCTCGACAAAGGAATGCCTGCTGAACTCAAGGGGCTTCTTCAGTCCGTTCAGGGCATGGATGTGATTGGCGTATCAGCGGCGATCATCTCGAAATGCAGCAGCACTAATACACCGCAGCCGGTGTTCGCCATCGTGCGGAAGGAACAGCAGGCGGTAGAGGCTATCCTAGCAAAGAAAGATAGTCTGGTGGTTGTCCTGGACGGTGTCCAGGACCCCGGTAATGTTGGCACCATCATCCGTAGCGCGGATGCAGCGGGAGCAGACGGAGTGATCCTCGGCCAAGGCTGTGCCGACCTCTACAATCCGAAGACCATTCGTTCCACGATGGGCTCGATGTTCCATCTCCCGGTGGTGGAGGGGGATTTAAGTNNGACAGGGAGAAGAATCGTGTTATGAGCACGATTTTCGCGGCAGTCAGTGGCTGCTGATTGGCAGCGAGGGTAAGGGCATTTCGCCGGAGACCGCGCGACTCGTGGATAAGAGTATCATCATCCCGATGGCAGGCAGAGCTGAATCACTAAATGCGGCGATGGCAGCGACGATTTTGCTGTTTGAGGGAATGAGACAGCGGGGGTAACCAACAAATAATAAAAATACGTTTTCGACTCGATAGAATAGCTTTTTTCAGTTTGTCACTGATCTATAACCTCACTATGTCACAATTAATTCGGTCCTGATTATCAAGAAATCCTTGATATACCGGGACTTTTTTACATTTGTGTGTTATTTTGATAAGTTTTTCTGTAACTGACGGGATACATTGGATGTTTCGAAAAAGTACAAAAGTCAGCCAAGCTGTGCATCATGCCGATGCCCCTTTCCGTCTTCTCCAATTCGATTTTCCGTAGCTGAACTGGTAGTAATTCTGTACAACTATTTGGTACTGGCTTGTGCTAACGTCAATAAAAGAGACGAAAAGGTTGATATTTTTCGGTTTTACTTTTTTTGGTATCTGCCAGAATCAGTAATTTTGAAGTAAAAAGCTGTATTGTGAATCAGATCACAATACTATTTTTAATACATGCTATGTTAGAACTATTAAGAAACGATTAAGTCATCTAAGGAGAGTCTATTATGGCTAAATATGAACAACAAAGAAACTTTTTGAAATCCAATTTTCTTGAATTTAAACATATTAAAACAGATAAGCTAAAGGGACTCCCACAACCACCAATTGTTAAGTCCTTTAATTCGACATCACTGATTATTGATTTGCCAAAGATCAGCAGAGACGTTGTGAGTAAAGAAAACATATATGAATGTATAAATGATAGAAGAAGTACAAGGTTTTATTCTGATGAATCATTAAGTCTTGATGAGTTATCATATTTATTATGGGCTACCCAAGGGATAACGAGTATGACGAAGAACGGGTGTACACTGCGAACTGTACCCTGCAGTGGGGCAACACATACATTTGAGACATATTTATTTATTATGCGAGTAGAAGGCTTGCAACAAGGAATTTACAGATACCTTCCTGTGGAACACAAGCTCGTGTTTATGTTTGAATTAGATAAAATCGATCAAAAAATTGATGCGATTACTTTGGATCAACCTTTTGTGCCTAATTTTGTTAAAAAAGCTTCGGTAATGTTTGCATGGAGTACAACACCCTATCGCTCTGAATGGAAGTATGATATTTCAGCTCACAAAAAAATCCTCATCGATGTTGGACATGTAAGCCAAAACCTTTATTTGACTAGTGAATCGATCGGTGCAGGTGCTTGTGCAATTGGAATCTATGATCAAAAGTTGATTGATGATATTTTAGAATTAGACGGTGATGAAGAATTCATCATCTTTATGGGTGCAGTTGGGAAGAAACGAGAATAATGCAAGTATTGATCAAAGATTGGTCCGAAGATATGATGAGCATTGGTCGAGGTAACGGGCAGTTTTATTGAACAAGTTGTAAATTTAACATTTTAAAGTAAGAGCATTTCTTTGTAATGAGAAATGCTTTTTTATTTTTGTCAAAATTAAAAGTATATAATAATATAATTAAAAACGATATAAGTTTATTGTAAAACAATATATTATATAGTAAAGTCAAAACTGACATTAAATAAGTGAGGTGCACTTTATGAAACGAGCAACAACACTCTTTTTGAAGATGGCTGTTATTCTTATTGGAATCCCAATTCTCGCTTTGTGCATATTTTTAGTGCCTAAGATTGGGGATTTTGCTGTAAAATTGTATCCAGAAATGGCTTATATGAAATCTCTCGTTTTAATCGATATGTACGCGGCAGCGATACCTTTTTACTTTGCTCTGTATCAGGCTTTTAAACTTTTAAGCTATATTGATAAGAATCAAGCGTTCTCGGAATTATCGGTAAAGGCTTTAAAGAATATAAAATACTGTGCCATCACAATCAGTACCTTGTACCTGCTAGGTATGCCAC
>DOJM01000024.1:0-203 GCA_003529225.1 Paenibacillus sp. | reverse complement strand
TCGTTTTTCAACATTAGAAGCAATATGTAAGACTTTGGATTGTCAGCCGGGTGATATTTTAGAGTACAAAAGTGACGGAGACACTTAATAAAAATAGACAACAAATTTATTTGATCGACCTTCCTCTCCCTGCCATAGTAGCAGTATTAACAGAGATGACCATTTTCATTATCTGTGGTGCAGGGCTTGCGCTGCATGTATGG
>DOJM01000023.1:8607-9814 GCA_003529225.1 Paenibacillus sp. | reverse complement strand
TAACCATGCACCAAAAACAACCACCTGCAAACATTGCTTGTTCCATATGTTCAAGTCTCTCCCTATCCATCATCAGCTAGTAAATAACATATGCTATGACGATAATGCTTCTAGGTTATAAAGTCAAAGGAAATCATTCATTTACATTCGAATTCGATGCTTTAAGGCGTTATAATATAACAAACAACGGAATTAGAAAGGAACAACCTATGAATAAAAATCGCTTGGGCCAGTCCGATTTGTATGTAAGTGAAGTAGGTCTCGGATGTATGTCCCTAGGTACGGATGAAGCAAAGGCCATTTCCATCGTCCACGAAGCGCTCGATCAAGGCATTAACTTTTTAGATACAGCTGATCTGTATGATGAGGGTCATAATGAAGAAATTATTGGTAAGGCGATTCGCCACCGCCGCGGAGAGGTGATATTGAGCACAAAGGTGGGTAACCGGAGAATTCCAGGTCAAGAAGGTTGGAGCTGGGATCCATCAAAATCCTATATTAAATCCGCAGTCAAAGACAGTCTAAGACGCCTCCAAACGGATTATATCGATCTGTATCAGCTGCATGGCGGAACGATTGATGATCCGATGGATGAGACTATTGAAGCCTTTGAAGAACTTAAGCAAGAGGGGCTAATCCGATATTATGGGATCTCTTCTATTCGACCTAATGTCATTAGAGAGTATGTAAAAAAATCAAACATAGTCAGTGTAATGAGCCAATACAGCATTTTAGATCGACGTCCTGAGGATGAAATCATCCCTCTGCTGGCTGAGAATGGGATTAGTCTAATTGCCCGGGGACCTTTGGCGGGTGGCATCCTTTCGGAGAATGGCCGCAGCAAGACAGAGAAGAAGTACTTAGATTACAGTAGTGAGGAACTTCTGAAATTGCATGATCAGCTTGTGCAGGAAACGAGTCACTCTCGCCCCCTGACACAAACGTCACTTCATTATCCGTTAGGACATCCATCTGTGGCAGTTATTATCCCAGGTGCAAGTAGCATGGAGCAATTGAAGGATAATGTAACGGCTGCTAAATCAGCCCCACTATCTTCGAAGGAAATCGAAACCATTCGAGCGTTGAGTAAAGCGAATCGCTACACACTACATCAGTAGAGGTAGTTCATCCTAATAAAGTTCAGAGCGCCAGTTAAGAAACTGGCACTCTTTTTTATTTTCTTCTACCGATGTATAACAAATGTGAT
>DOJM01000023.1:3454-8565 GCA_003529225.1 Paenibacillus sp. | reverse complement strand
CCCAATACTGCTGCTGCTCTGCAGATAACATAGCTGCAATGCTTGATGAACCAATTAAATCTATCGACTCAAATCCATTCCTCTCCATGAAAGGCTGAATCTCATCAATGTTAAAATAATAAGCACCTGTAAATCGGCCCTTGTCACTATGATTAAAGATTCCACTCTCATAGAACTCATGGATGGTGTTCATATTATCGTTCGGCTTCCACTGCTGCGGGGATTGTAAGGAATTAATGGTCATTCTAATTCGACTTTGAAAAGCCACAAATACTATGCCATCCTGCTTGGTCACGCGATGCAACTCTTTTACTGCGAAAATTCGTTCCTCTTCCTTCTGCAAATGATACAAAGGACCGAGCATCAAGGAAACATCATAATTCTCATTAGGTATTCCTTCTAAATCTATAGCATTCAAGTTATGAAACCCGTCAAATTGCTCAGTTAATTCTAGTGCAGCTGCCTTTTCAATTGCTACTTCAACTAATTTAGGTGTGATATCTGAAAGGGTTACTGTATATCCGAGCTTAGCCAGTTCCATCGCGTATTTACCGGGTCCTGCGCCATTATCCAGCACCTTCCCAGCTGAGGGCATATATTTCTTGATATAATGGAGATTAATAATGAACTCTAAGGGTTCTCTATCCAGCCTGCCCCACTCGTCAAAGCTAGAGTAATAATCAATAATATTGCTCATCAACATAACACCTGCCTTCTTTTGAAAACTATTATCTTCGATATGTCGAAATTTTTCTATAGTTCTTTCTTACATTTTACCATTATAAAATTGATTGAAGGTTTATTCATCATGTTCTTATTAGGCTCATCTATTTCTGAAAACTCAACCAGTCCATATGGTTCGAAATCTTGTGTGATGGTGTCAGAATCATAAAAGAACATTTTCACGCCATCCTTCGTCTCGAAATAATCTTTGTCTAATGGTTCGCCCTTTCCAAACATTGGGGCTTTTTTTGAAACCGTTGTAAAAATCATATATCCATTTGGTTTTAACTGATTGTAACAATCTTGAATAAACTTCTCTCTCTCACTTCGATTTAATAAATGAATAAGGGCATGGCAAAATATACCGTCATAGCGTTTATTATCAAAAGGCATGTCAGATACTGAACCATGAAAAATGCTTATATCAAGTCCGTTTTGCCTCGCCAAATCAATCGCTGTTTGGGAAATCTCAATCCCTGTTACATTTATTCCACTCTCAATAAAAACCTTTGCATTTCTGCCATACCCAATACCTGGTACTAATATGTCCTGAACATTCTTTTCAAGGAAAAAGTCCTTAGTCACGATTGCGGAGTCTGTAGGCTCAAATCCCCACATCGTTTGTTTTTCTATAAAGCTTGATTCCCAGAATTCCGTCATACCTCATTCTCCTTTATATTAAAGTCATTACGGATTTATATTATCTTTAATAGTTCCAAAAAAAGAACGGATCTTCACTCCGTCTTCATTGTTTTCGCCAAATCTGCAATTTTCTTGTTCTCCAAGTACTGCTCCATCTGTCTCTCAGCGTCAATCACAACCTGTTGAATCAGACACTCGCTTCCGTGATCAAAGCTGCATTCGAACAAAGAAGCAGTCCCTTCGATCGCATGGATAATATCCAGAAAGGAGATATCTTCCGACTTCCGTCTAAGACGATACCCACCGTTTGCGCCAGGTGCAGATTGAATCAATCCAGCCTTCACTAGCTTGGTCATCATTTTCGACAGATAGGTTTGCGAAACCCCCAGCTTCTCAGCAAGTAATTGAACGCCTACGGGCTTATCGGACGCCGCCGTCACCAGATAAAGCATTGCATGAAGCGCATAGTCTGTCGCTTGGGAATATTTCATTCAGCACCTCCATTAACGACTTTGAAAATCTATAATAACTCTAATCGCCCAAAAAGGCAATCTTCACTCCGTAGAATTTCATCGGATTTACTTAGAAATTCTCAAATATTTATTCTATGGAGTGCACTTCAAGACTTACAAATTATTTTGTAAGTCTTTGACTAAATAAAGTAATAAATCGTCATCAACGATTACTGAATTCCCGGGTATGACTGGAACATTATTATAAGTTATCCCTCTACCGTCCAAGACATATCCACGAGAAGTATACATTCTTTGTGCATTACCATAATCTTTGTAGAGCCCTACCCCTAGCCCTATAAATCTAGAAGTCTTAGCCGCATTCAGTTCTAATTCATCCAATAATTTACTCGCAATCTGCTTTCTTCTATACTCTGGGAAGATATTCAAGTCGTTAATTTCTGGTATATTATCATCTCTAAAAAAAGGATACTTAGATTCAAAGAGTAAATGACAGCACCCTGCTACGGAATCATTATAATATACTATGATCTAGTAATTCAGCTTCTTCGATTGTGGTAAGTCTTGTGATATTAATAATATGAATCACCCTTATGTAATTAGATTATATTTGGTTGAAACATAAACGGCTCCCCATCCAGATAGGCTTTCAATATCGCCTGTGCATAGGGCTGCTCTTCGATTAGACCTTCGATCTCAAGCGCAATATCGGCATGGAAGCTGTATGCCTCGATGATCGACATGATGAAGAAACTCTCTAATATCGGAATCGAATTCTCGTCAATTGTTCTGACCTGTTGATACCCCTCTATGAAAGCCTCTCTCTGAAGAGGAAGTAACCCCATGATCGACTGAGCCATGTCATAGAGATGATAACCGAAACCACATCTACCGAAATCGATAGCAAACGGTTCATCTTCGTGAAAAACGACATTTCCATTGTGTAAGTCAGCATGAATCATCCCATAATTACTTCCAGTCGGTTCCAACCTTTTGAGATGATCTGCCACTTTAGCTGCAACCANNGTGTACAACCCAAAAGCTTCATCTGAAATGAAATGCTGGTAATGTACCTGCAAATGCTCCCAATCCCGTTGAAAACTCTCTTCGCCCCAAATAGGGCGTGTAAAGTCTTTGGATAGACAAAAATCGTCGCTGGCCTTGTGAAGTTTCGCTAGCAGTGCCCCCATTTTCTGGACGCTCTCAGCCGTAAGCGCCCTTTTATCCAATCGCTCACCCTCGATCCATCTCAGCAAAGAAACATAATATTTTTGCCCGCCACCTGAAGAAGAATCAGTGACAGAAGCCCCTACTCGGTTCAGTATGGCTTCAGGTACGACAAAACTCTTATTTCTAAGAAACGCCAACCACTTCAATTCGGATTCGATTTCCTCACGTGACTTGCTCATCGGGTGAATGCGGAGCAAGAATTTTTCTCCCTCGCTGCTCTCTATTCGGAAAGTAACATGCTCAGATACTTGGATAAAATGGATGGAACTCCAGTCCACCTTATATTCCTGCACAACGTTAAGTGCTAATTGTTTGGTTAGCTTCANNGTAAGACTCCGATTTATCTCACTATCAATTCGAAAGCCGTTGTTCATTGTGAATCCCCTTTTTTAACGTTCTTGAATGAAGTGAAGGGCTCCATCTGGCAGCCCTTCAGAAGTAAACTATCGTTACCCGCTATTGCGAAGTATCACATTTAACAATTATAGCAACTCAGAAAAGATATTGAGGGTAATAAACAATTATAACTGAACTGACCATTAGCCCAAAAAAGCTGGCTACCGATCAGTCAACAGCCTTTATATTGAGCCTTTGTTTCCTTTTGACAATGGAAATAAATTACTCTAATTTTAAAGAATGGTAGTTATTTCTTATGTAGTTAAAGCCAGAATAGACAGTTATGATTAATGCGATATAGATTAAGATTTGATCGACAGGAACATTTGCTATGAAAATAAATGGATGGTTGTCAAACATAACAACTGTTATTGCAACAACTTGAGACACCATTTTAATTTTACCGTATCGATCGGCTTGCAAAACTATTTTCTGAGAAACAGCGACAAGCCTAATACCTGTAATTATAACTTCCCTCGCAACAATAATTAAAACAACCCATGGATATAACATTTTCTGACTTACCAGTAGGATCAATGCAGCAGATATGAGTAACTTATCCGCCAATGGATCAAGTAACTTCCCAAGGTTCGTAACCTGGTTATACTTCCTAGCAATATACCCATCTAGTTTGTCAGTGGCTGATGCGAGTAAAAAAACAATGGCAGCATAATAAATCCCCTCTGGCCAATCAGGATATTTTGTAAAAAGTACAATAAAGATGGGGATTAATAATATTCTGGCGATAGTTATTCTATTTGCAAGATTCATAATTCCCTCCTTCAAGAATATAATCTTCATTGGAATTTTTTAAAACGATATCAAAGTTTCGATGGAAAGGATGCATAAATAAATCATACTGAATTCTACGTTCATCATGAGATTTTCTTAAATAATTAATATCTGTTCCTCTTTCAGAGACATCACGAAGACTCCTTCGCATCAATTCAGTTTCTCCATCCGTATATAAGTAAACTTTCAGATCAAACAAATTCGGGTCTGTAAAAGCAACGCTCATGCCTTCTACAATGTTCACTCTGTTATGTGAAGATATCAAAGTACTCTTTAAATAATTCGTTTCTATTGTATAAAAATCTAAACCCTCTCTCATCATTCGAATGTCTCTCTCTAAAGCTAATATATTATGGGCAGCAGGATGACAAGCTGTCATTTTATCATGATGATGTTCATTCTTATATTCATAGTCGATAATAGTGTACTTTCNNTTTCTAAGATGTGAACCGATTATATAAGGGTCAGTATTAATATAATTCACATCGTCATGTCCCAGAAGCTTTAAAAGATTATGGGCAAAGGTTGTCTTTCCAGATGCACCATGACCCGAAATCCCAATGGTCACTCTTTTATCCTCAGCACTAATCAAATTGGCTATTTCATGTAATACCTTATCCATAGTTTCCTCCATCTTGTCGTTGTATATGTTTTCCGTTCAGTTCCTAAATACTTCCTTTTTTTGACCATCCTTGACGAACTCCACACCAAAGTAATTGGTATTACCACTTGCACCAAATTCAGCAATCTTAGCATCAGGCTTACTTTCAAATTGAATGTTATACTTAATGTTAGACCTTGTTATCAAGGTAATCTCTTGAGGCTGAACCTCTATAAATGACCAGATCCCTTGAT
>DOJM01000023.1:2033-3349 GCA_003529225.1 Paenibacillus sp. | reverse complement strand
AATAAGCCTGATTGTACATTGAATCTTCACTATATCCTCTTGAGTACCGTACATACAGTCCGAATCTTTTTCCAGAAAATCAACTACTTTAACTCCTTCTTTGTTCACATTCACAAGATAATACAATTGCTCAGTGAGAATTGGATACAAATAAATAAAAATAATGCAAAAAAGAATAACGCTTCTGCCTACATATTTTTTATAATGCTGCTTAAAGTACATTATAGTTAAATTCCCACTGACAATTAACATAATAATCCCGAATATTACTGAGTAATGTAAACCATGGTTTGTAGCAGCTTCGCTCCAAGGTGGGATTCCAATGGTTCTAAAGAGGTAATCCCCAACCATAGTCCCCTGATGTGTGATTCCCATAAATATNNTTAAAGAAAACAGCAAAAATAAAATATATAGCCATCCTTTAATTCTGGTCATTTCATCCCTCCTAAGCAACAACAACAAACATATTATCTTTATTTTTCGCAAACTGTTCCCGTTCCCATTCCACAGGTGTATAAAAAAACGAAGGATACATGCCTATACGCTGACGCATATGATAAAATGCTAATTCGCAAACTCTGTCCCATTCTAAGTAATCATTCTCCTCATAATTTCTAACAAGGATATCCGCTGGAGGAAAGGGGTCGCCTATTCGTTCCATAATATATGAGGTGAAAGATAAGCGATAATTTTTTTCCAAGACACTGATTAATTCAGCATCACTAGAGAGAACAGTAAATACTGTATGCTCTACTGTTTCATTATGTATAAGCATTTTTTCATATTCTTCTATTAGCTTTGAGCCGATATCCACTGCGTCATACTCATTACTAACAAATAGGGTCGCTTGTGGTTTTCTTCCGAACCCATTAAATGAAAGAAAGCCTAAGAGTGTATCCTTATTGAGGGCAACCAAAATATTATTTTTATTGGTCTCTTCATCCTGACAAAAAATCTTCAATAGATCATTATTGTGAAGTAACAATCGTTCGATTTGTGCCTTATCTCTTAGCGGACTATATTTGTGTATTAAAAAAGGGGGCATCTTGCTCCTCCATTCTAGAGACTTGTTATACCAAAAATAATCTTAAACGCGTTATAACTTTTCTTGCTTTTTTTAAAACCTTGCTTTAAGTCTAGGATCACTACAGTTTTGCCAATCCAAATCCTGACATATAGTGAACGGAACCTTACCGGTTTCACAATTCCCTTTTCTTCAAATTCACTTCCATCCTCTAACTCTGTTTCGGTTCTAATAAGCCATGTATTGCCTAGACCAAATTCAATATATTTCATATATCTAGCACACTTTCCTC
>DOJM01000023.1:1656-2011 GCA_003529225.1 Paenibacillus sp. | reverse complement strand
GCCCATTCATACTATCATACTAATTAGGATTAATCTGGTAAAGAACAATTATCGTTAAACTACCTTCTCGGATAAAAGAACAGGCTGCCGAATAATGCCGGCAGCCTGTTCTGATTGTGTTATGATTTTATTTCCCTCTGATAAAACTCATATAACTGATCAATCGATGAACTTGAAAAGATAGGCGTGGCTTGTTCAATTTTCTCACGTTTCCAATCGAACCAACGCATTTCCTTTAACTTTTCGATTTCATGATCTGCGAATCGTTTTCTGATCTTTTTAGCAGGGTTGCCACCTACTATCGTATAGGGTGGGACATCTTTTACAACAACCGATCCTGCCGCAACAATAGCAC
>DOJM01000023.1:0-1558 GCA_003529225.1 Paenibacillus sp. | reverse complement strand
GGGTTCGTAAGAGGTTTCAATCTGGTCTACAAAAGGATACACGGTAATCCATTCAGGATGATGATTGTGATTTCCACCCATTAAAATAATTACACCACTTGCAATACAAACATAATTTCCTATAATCAATTTATCTAAATGCCAACCAAAATCTTCGATCGGGTTAAATAACTTTCTTGACGTTTCATCTCCCCAAAGATATCTGACGCACCCGTCTTCAAAATGATGACTATCGTAATAACCAGAGTAGTACGAGTAATCCCCTACCTCAATCATTGGGTTGGTGACAATATCCTTTAAATACTTCGTTTCTGACCAATGGTTAAACAACTGTTGTTTCATTTTCAGTCCCTCGCTTCTAAGTAATTTAAATCATTTATACTTAGAAGCTTGATACAGTAGCGACATTCTTAAACCGTTTCAAACGACGAACCATCGTCCTCATCCTTTTCCTAATGAATGGGGACATTGTAACAAAAGAATGATTAGTTCGTCAAATTCGATTATGAATCTTTTGTTATACGGTTAGCTTTAACATGTTTCAGCTGGGCAACAATAATGACACTAATGATTACCAGAAGGAACCACGAACTGATCTTACTGAAGCTAACTAGTTGCCAAGTATGGTTCTGATCGGGATATTTCCATGCATTAAAAAATGTTGCTATATTTTCGGCTAACCAGATAAAAAATCATACTATAAAAAAAGCTAACGTCAAGGGCATACGATAGGTTACAGTCCGTACCCGATATATGATCCGTGTTCTCCAAAAGACAACGACCACAAGGGCTGTCAGCCACCAACGAAAATCAGGAATGAAATGATGTGTGAAAAAGTTTAAATAGATGGCTCCACCTAATAATCCCGCAGGAATAAGCCCTGGCCAACCGGTCATGTCCATCTTCAGTCTACGCCATATCTGACACATAAAGCTTGCGACACTCGCATACATAAATCCGCTATAGAGCGGCACACCAAGGAATTTCGTAATGCCAGGCTCAGGGTAAGCCCATGAACCCATCCTTATCTTATAAATTTCCAGCAACAAACCAATAACGTGAAATACACAAATGACTTTAATTTCATCTAGTGTCTCTAATCCAGTACGGTACATAAGGTACTGCACTGTAAGCAGTATAATAAGAATGGCATCATATCGATAGATGAAAGGCACCTCTATTGCACTAGAAAGAGCTAATGTCCCAAAAATCGCAACAGGAAATATGCAGCTCATCGCCTGATGATAGCCAAAATGCAGTAGTTGTATTATTGGTTTCAATGATTTAGGTCGATTTTTCATTTAATCCACAATTTTCTCGTCACTTTTGTATTCTAATAGATCACCAGGCTGACATTCCAAAGCCTTACAAATTGCCTCTAAAGTTGATAATCGCACCGCTTTTGCTTTTCCATTTTTCAAGATAGAAAGGTTAGCCATTGTAATTCCAACCTTCTCCGAAAGCTCTGTTACACTCATTTTTCTTTTTGCTAACATTACATCAATATTAATAATAATTGCCATATTATTCACCTCAGACCGTTAAATCATTTTCTGAT
>DOJM01000022.1:5416-5688 GCA_003529225.1 Paenibacillus sp. | reverse complement strand
TTCAGAGCTGTCGCGAACTCTTGGAATCACGACCATTCTGAATCCGATTTCGGGACAAGCGGAGAACGCTTTTCTTCGTCTAGCTCAAGTGCTGCTTGAGCGGGATATGGAGTTGCAGGCACTTTCGTTTACATTGGTGGAACGGGAGACTACATAGTTTGCCCAACCGCTAAAGACTTTGTTTTTAGCACTTTTATCAATTAGAATTATGGGAAAAAGCGGTCAAAACCAGAACCTATTGGAGTGAAAGCATGATTAAGATCCTCGTTGTG
>DOJM01000022.1:3884-5351 GCA_003529225.1 Paenibacillus sp. | reverse complement strand
AGAATGGAATCCAGGCACTGGAAGTTCTTGAAATCCAGCACATTGATCTGATTATCTTCGATATCATGATGCCGGGGATGGATGGTTATGAATTTGCCGAAGAGCTAAGGAATGCGAACAACATGATCCCGATCCTCATGGCCACAGCCAAACAACTTCCAGAAGATAAGAAAAAAGGATTCCGCCTCGGAACCGACGATTATATGACCAACCCGTGGATACAGAAGAAATGCTGTTGAGAATCCAAGCCCTTCTGCGCCGTTCGCAGATTGTAAGCGCCCACAAACTTGTTGTCGGTAAAGTCATTCTTGATTTTGATGCGTTAACAGTAACTCGAGACAATGAAAAACAGACGCTTCCCCAAAAGGAATTCCATCTCCTTTATAAGCTTTTATCCTATCCGGAGCGCATTTTCACTCGAATTCAGCTGATGGACGAAATTTGGGGGATGGACAGCGAAACTACAGACACTACCGTTAATGTGCATATCAACCGCTTACGGAAACGGTTTGAAAGCTATCCGGAGTTCGAACTCATGTCCGTCCGTGGTCTCGGATACAAGGTGGTGAGAACTTGATCAAAAAGCTAAGCAGCAAAATCAGTCTGCCGATCTACTTCTCGATTGCTGTATTCATTATTTTCCTCATTACAGTGCTAATCACCGGAATCCTGACCTATCTGTCCCTGGTTTTCGGCCTGCTCGATGAGTGGATTCTCCAGGATAAAAAAATTCTCACCTTGATTATATTGATTGCCTGCACGATTATCGGTACTGTCACATCGGTGATTACCAGTCGCAGGATGCTGAAATCAATCCGCACGTTTATTGATGCCATCGACCAATTGGCAGGAGGGAACTTTTCTATGCGGCTGCAGCTCAAGCATCCTCCGGAGTTCAAGATTCTCTCCGAGAATATTAACCGGATGGCTGAGGAACTGGGTGGCATTGAAATTCTGCGTACAGATTTTGTAAACGATTTCTCTCATGAATTCCGTACTCCGATTGTATCGATTAAAGGGTTCGCTGAAATCCTGAAAGATGATGAGCTGAGCAAGGAGGAACGGAATGAATATTATCGAGGAATCTACCCGTCTGGCCACACTGGCCTCCAATGTCCTAAACCTCTCCAAAGTGGAGGCACAAGCAATATTAACAGACCGTCAGCCCTTCAATGTCGGAGAACAAATTCGCCAATGTGTTCTGCTACTACATACTAAACTTACGAAAAAGCATATCTCCTTCAAAGCCAACGTGCAGGACTATATGGTACCTGGGAATAA
This sequence comes from Paenibacillus sp., assembly GCA_003529225.1. GTDB lineage: Bacteria > Bacillota > Bacilli > Paenibacillales > Paenibacillaceae > Paenibacillus_AQ > Paenibacillus_AQ pseudetheri. The sequence goes on along the minus strand of DOJM01000022.1, from coordinate 4,070 downwards.
AGAGATGCTGAACCAGGTCTGGCTAAATTTATTGGACAATGCGATTAAATTCACTCCCGAGCAAGTTGAAATCGAAGTTACCATGAGGCGGGTGAATGATCAGGTCGAAATTAAGTTCCGTGATAATGGAGCAGGCATCAGTCCGAGTGCACTTCCCAGGGTCTTCGATAAGTTCTATCAGCAAGA
>DOJM01000022.1:2223-3719 GCA_003529225.1 Paenibacillus sp. | reverse complement strand
CCGAGTGTAGGGCGTATATATAGCCGCAGCATTTCTCTGCATGTGGTTTTCAATGTAAGTAACAGATCGGCTGCTGCCTCGCACATTTTTTCTTTTTCCACACGCATGGTAGTCATCCCCAGTTCACTGTCTTCTTCATAATGAAGATCATCAAAGCCTACAATTGAAACATCCGCTGGAACCTTCAGTCCACGCTTACGAAGCTGCCCAGCCAGTAAATAAGCAATTCGATCGTTCCCACAAAAAAACGCTGTAGGGAATTCGTTAACAGCATTCAGGTATGAATCGATTTCCTGCTCAGTGTCCCGAAATCCGACAGAGTGTGCCATTACCTTGCTCATGTCAAGCGGGAGGCCGAGTTCCTGCATCGCGCTCAAATAGCCGAGCCAGCGTTCTTCATGGCTAGTCGTTAAATTAGCAGGCCCGATAAACCCAATCTTCCGATGACCGGAACGAAAAAGCAACGTAACAGCTTCGTATGCCCCTTCCGTATTAGCGGAAGCGACAACCGGACAAGGTAGATTTCGGTGATATGAATCTAACATGACTAGTGGTGTATCTAACTCCCAAACAAGTCTCGCATAGGCTTCATCTACAATTCCGAATAAAATAATGCCTACATACGAAATTTCATTACACTGCTGCGGCAACTGAAGACCTGATTCCATTTCGAGATCAATGGGTGCAATCACTGCACTAAACCCTCTCTTGCGAATGCTCTTCTCCAGCCCCCAGATCATATCATGAAAGAACCGAAAATGATCGTTATCCTGATAGCTCATGATTCTCTCGGGCACCAGTACAAGTACATTCTTGTCCGATGATGTTTTCTCTCCGTATTGACCATAGCCCATCTCTTTTGCCGTCTGAAGCACACGGTAGCGCATTTGGTCGCTGACACCCTTCTTATCTTGTAAGGCAAGCGATACAGCATTTTTCGAAATATTAAGTTTATCAGCAATATCTTGCATAGATACCTTCTTTTTACGGCCCATTCTTCTTTTCAATCCTTTCAATACATGGTAAACTGAAGCTAATTTTACTTTACATATATTATTTTTGTCAAGTTTGTAAAGTGAAAAGGAATTTAAGGAGGGAATTTTCTTGAATTATGCAATTGGAATCGATATCGGTGGTACAAAAATCGCCCTGGGTCTCGTCTCATCCGACGGACAGGTATTATCCAAAACTTCGCTTTCCACGGATCTATCACTTCATCCTTCTGACATGGTAGACAAAATTGCCGAAGCGGCAAATAGACTTTTGTCCGATGAAGGTTTACAGCAAGCAGATCTTAAAGGCATTGGTATCGGAGCACCCGGTCCTCTTAATACGAAGCTTGGGCAAATAAGCGAGCCCCCTAACCTTCCAAACTGGTGGAATTTCCCCATTATCCATTCTTTCAAGCGTCATTTTCAACTGCCCATTGTTCTGGAGAACGACGCAACTGCTGCAGCATTGGCAGAGAAGTGGAATGGCGCAGCAAAGGCCGTGGA
>DOJM01000022.1:327-2123 GCA_003529225.1 Paenibacillus sp. | reverse complement strand
CCTGCTTACTGGTGCAACCGGAAATGCCGGCGATATCGGGCATATAGTCATTGATTCAAGCCGCGGCACCTGCAGTTGCGGGCAGCGCGGGTGCTTTGAATACATTGCCTCCGGTACGGCGATTGCAAGAGAAGCAAGCTCGCTACTGGGCCGCTCCGTGACATCCAAGGAAGTCTTCGAGCTTGCCTTATCCGGCCAAGATCCCGCCATGGAAAGTCTCGTCCATCGCGTGTTTGGGTACATAGGCGNNTACTAATTTTCGGGGGCGGGGGTTCCCAGGTTGGAGAACCTTTGTTCGAGGCTATTCGTAATTACATCAAGCTTCATGCATTGAACCCTTCTGGACGGAACACGCCTGTCGTTCCCGCCGCTCTTCAGCAAAATGCTGGCCTGATCGGTGCAGCAGCACTTATTCATACCAATTATTAAAGAGGAGTGTTATTGTAATGAGTCAACCTATCTATTTGCAACCTGTTTTTCAGGAACGTATTTGGGGAGGAACCAAACTCAAGCAGTTATTCGGTTATCCTATCCCTAACGATTCTACGGGCGAATGCTGGGCCATATCGGCACATGCTAATGGTCAGAGCATCGTAAAAGAAGGACCTTATCAAGGGATGCCACTAGGCACGTTATGGAATTCACACCCAGAACTTTTCCGTTCGAGTTCCCCGGTGTTTCCTTTGCTTATTAAGCTTCTGGATGCCTCAGACGACTTATCTGTTCAAGTACATCCAGATGACAATTATGCCGGCAAGCATGAAAACGGCGAGCTTGGCAAGACAGAATGCTGGTATATTGTCGATGCAGAGCCTGATGCAGTGATCATATACGGTCATGAAGCTTCTTCTAAAGAAGACTTAGCGCATAGGATACAAAATGGAGAATGGGAGGAACTGCTCACCAAGGTTCCTGTGAAGCCAGGGGACTTTTTCTACGTGCCAAGTGGAACAATTCATGCACTTGGAAAAGGGATTGTCGTATTAGAAACCCAGCAAAGCTCCGACACAACCTACCGTGTCTATGATTACGATCGTCGTGATAAAGACGGGAATTTGCGTGAGCTCCATCTAGAGAAAGCGATCGAAGTTACCGCAATCCCGCAGGTGTACGAACATCCTTCGTACTTAACTAACGTACATGAAGGCCTAATTATGACAACGTTTGTTTCTAATTCGTTCTTCACTGTTGAAAAATGGGAAGTATCCAGAAGAACCCAATTACCGGCACATAAGAAATATACACTTGTCAGCGGCATTAAAGGTGAGGGTTATCTCCGCATTCAAAACAATGAATACATGCTGAATAAAGGGGACCATCTCATTCTTCCTGCTGATTTCGGGCCTTACGAACTGGATGGAGACCTTATGCTCGTTATTTCACGCGAGTAGCCTGTTTTGTTTTCTCTCCGCATCTCTATTGTTCCTTTTTAAGCTTTGGGTTAAGAAGAAAGGGGGACAAGTGTCCTCCCCTTCAGCCAAGCTAAAGTCTGAGAGAGGCTAAACTAAGGGATTTCTTGCCCTGTTTAAACGTAAATTCAAAGAATTGGCAAGTGAGAAGCATGTTTTAATTGGGTTCTATGAATTTGAAGATCATTAACCTTCTAGATTTAAGGATTAACTCCACAAAAAAATGCGCCGGACCAAGACTTGAAAAATAAAGTCTTAGACTGCCGCTATTGTCTTTTGAATTAACGTACCCGTTAGCCATACATGCAGCGCAAGCCCTGCACCACAGATAATGAAAATGGTCATCTCTGTTAATACTGCTACTATGGCTGGGAGAGGAAGGTCGAT
>DOJM01000022.1:0-153 GCA_003529225.1 Paenibacillus sp. | reverse complement strand
AATCATTTTCTGATTTTATATTGATAGCTTCTTGTAAAAGTCTTTGGAGAACAGCAGCAAAAACGGCGATCACCATAGAGGCGAAAATAATGACCAATCCGATTGGTATGAAACTTGGAGGGTCAACTCTCTTCCCCATGAGATAGTAGAGTG
>DOJM01000021.1:3309-5115 GCA_003529225.1 Paenibacillus sp. | reverse complement strand
TTGCTTATCTTTATCTTGCTTTCCTGAATAGTTATTCATTATTGTACCTCCTGATTTTAAAGATTACTTCTTAACTTCTCCTCGAAAGAAGTCTACTTAGTCTGGGGTATCGCTTTCGTTGCATTTTGTCTTAATTTCTCTGTCGCTCGGTGGAGCAAGGTTCCTACTACTGGAGGTCTTACTCCAAGCTCTCCCGCGATTTCCACATAACTGTACCCTGAGTAGCGAAGAAGAAGCGCTTGNNCATCTTCCTGATCTAGCTTACTGATTATGATTTCTTCACCTGAAGGGGGAGATTCACTAGCATCATAAAGCTGCTCTTGTTTATTCTGCAGTTGCCGTTCCCTCGCTTTTTTGTCCAAATAATCATATCCAATACGAGTAAGGACTCTATGAAGCCAGGCACCCAGCGCTGCTGGATCATCTGGTGGATTACGGTACAATCTCAGAAAAACTTCTTGAGCTAAATCATCCGCTGCCGATTCATCGCGTACCAAAGCGGCAAGCTTTCGGCGGACAACAGGATAATGTTCATAAAATATTGTTTTAAAAATTTCAGATTCCGGAATTTCCATCGTGTAAATCCTCCTTATCAGCTGCAGCTATAAGTAAGACGACTGTCAGCACATTTTTGTATCAGAATTCTTCATAATTATCATAACCCGTCATAATACATACAAAAAGACAGTCCCTAATTAATAAGGTAACTGCCTTCATTATTGGTCTTACCTATCTGTTTTGATCCCAATTATCGAATGCGAATATATCGGTTAAGAATCTTCTTGGACAAAATACTCCGCTCCAATTTAAGCTCCAGCAGCTGTTCTTTCCAATGTAACACTTCATCTGATTCTTCATTCTTACGCAGCTTCTCAAACAACTTCATGATCAATATGTTAACGGAATCAAACTGTGACCATAATTCTATCACACTTTCTTCTTGAACCTGAGGTTCTTCCGATACTGTGTTAAGATTCTTTAAGCTCTCTATGATGTCAGCCTGCCACTGTCCATCGTTAATTGCTTTGGCATAATTTAAAAGGTCCAGATAATCGTCGACTGACATATGTACCGACTCCTTTGTATGGTTATACCAAGTATTATACTAGGTATTGTGTATATTGCAACATTTTATACCTGTAAGTATACAAAAAAACAAGGGCTAGTATGCGGACTAGCCCTTGCTAATAAATTTAAACGGAGTACGTTAAGTTATAGTAACTTTTCGATTTCCTCTTTGTATTGCTCCGACTTCGGACCAAATACGATTTGTACAGCGCCTTGACCCAGTCTCATGACTCCAGAAGCACCGAGTTGTTTCAATGCGGAATCTTTAACGGCTTTCTCGTCTTTAACGATCAGACGAAGGCGTGTAATACATGCGTCGATATTTTCGATGTTTGAAGGTCCTCCGATGTGCTCAAGAATTTGAGCAGCCTTGGAAGAAGCAGCTGAACCTGTTGCATTACCTCCTGTTGGTGCTACAAGCGCATCATCATCATCATCCTCACGTCCAGGTGTCTTAAGCTTGAACTTCGTGATGATAAAGCGGAATAACACGTAGTACAGAACGAAGAAGGCAAGACCTACAGGGATAAGAATCCATGCATTGGTGGATAGTTTCATGTTCACCAGGTAGTCAATCAAACCAGCGGAGAAGCTGAAACCAAGCTTAACATCTAGAATATACATTAATGCCATTGAGAAACCAGTTAGTAAAGCATGCACTACGTACAATACTGGTGCCAAGAACATAAAGGAGAATTCAAGGGGTTCTGTGATCCCTGTTAAGAAAGAAGCGATGGC
>DOJM01000021.1:0-3236 GCA_003529225.1 Paenibacillus sp. | reverse complement strand
TTTTACGTTTTTCCGGTTTAGCTGTATGAATAAATGCAAGTGCTGCACCTGGAAGCGCAAACATCATGATTGGGAAGAAGCCTGTCATAAACATCCCAGCTGTTTTGTCTCCAGCGAAGAAGCGATACAAGTCTCCATGTACCAACTCACCCGCTGCATTCGTAAAGTCACCAATTTGGAACCAANNGGAATCAATAAGCGGTTAGCTGTACCGAAGAAGAACGCTCCTACTGCTCCCAAAGATACAACCCAGTTACCGAAATCACTAATTACATCTTGTATAGGGCTCCAGACCATCCCAACTAATACGGCAAGGACCATCGTGGATGCAGCTGTAATGATTGGAACAAACCGTTTACCAGCAAAGAACCCGAGCCAATCCGGCATCTTAATATTATGATATCTCTTGTATAGGAATGCTGCCCAGCCACCGGCAAATATACCTCCAAGCACCCCCATGTTCAACACTACATCATCATTGATGAAGGAAAATTGAAGGGGTACGACAGCTAGTATCTTAGTCAGAACCATATATGCAATTACTGCTGACAAGGCTGCTACGGCGTCCTTGGCAAATCCAATGGCGACCCCTACTGCGAAGATCAAGGCAAGGTTTCCGAAGATAGCACCCGCACCGGCGTTTAGAAATGGAACAAAATATTGGTTCAGGAATCCTCCGACTGCGGATCCTAGATGCAAATCTTTTTCAAAATCAAGCAATCCGATCCCTTGCAGAATACCTGCCGCAGGTAAAGTTGCTACCGGAAGCATAAGCGACTTACCTAATTTTTGTAGAAAACCCAACATAAAATATCATCCTTTCGATTCAATAGTAGTAATGCTGTATCAGCCTATTACTTTGAAGCCACTGTTAGAATCAGATCCTGTCCTGCTGTAACCTGACCATAATGTCCGTTCACTTGAGGTGGTGTTTCCTCCGTACTAGTCACGATTACAGGTGAAATTGTGTCACAGCCTGCTGCGCGAATAACATCCAGATCAAATTCGATTAAGGTTTGACCTGCCTTCACTTGATCTCCAGAGGTTATATGACTGACAAATCCGTTGCCCTTAAGGCTGACAGTATCGATTCCGATATGTAACAACAATTGCACACCGGAGGAATGTTCCAGAATAACTGCATGACTCGATTTCACGATATGAGCAACCGTGCCATCAAAAGGAGCTTTTAAGATCCCCTCAGAAGGTCTGATTGCAACTCCGCTACCCATATGACCACCAGCAAAGGTTTCATCCGGAACCTCTGTTAATGAAACTGCCTCTCCGCTGATTGGTGCCATGATTTCGATTGTATGTCCAGTATGTTTCTCTTCTTTTTTTGATTTCCATTTGGAAAACATATGCTCCACTCCTCTAAAGATGTTAGTTTTGTTTCACTAAAGTCTGAAATAATCGGTGTAAATGCATCGCCAGGAAACACAGCTCTTCTTCCGGGATATCTACACCAAGAGATTTTTGCATCACTTTACCGAGCTTTTGAGATAACTTGTATTCTTCCTTGTATTCCTTCTTAATATGTTTCACAAAAGGATTATCTATTAGTGATCCCTTCAAAATACGTTCCAGTGAAAACCGTAAATGGATCATTAATCGAATATGATTCATACTGCCATGCTCAAAAGTGATATTCCGTTCTTGCTGTATCATGTCCAGAAGTTCACTTACAATATTGGACGCTTTTACTAACTGACCCACCGATACATTGTTAACTGCGGAGTACACATGATAAGTAAGAAATCCAACCTCGTCTTCGGGAATTTGTACCTGAAATTCAGCATTGATCTTCTCTGATGCTTTGTAAGCGATATCAAATTCCTTCGGAAAAGACATCTTAGTTTCTTGTAAAAAAGGATTAATAATATCCATCCCGTTGCGCAGACGGTAAATGGTGAATTGAATGTGGCTCGGGAGTGCCAAATAAATCTTGTCGTTTAATTTGTCAGGAAATTGACTTTGGATATCAGCAATTATTTCATCAGTTATCTTCATCACTTTGGGATCTATGTCTTCCAGCAAAATTTGATACTGACTCCAGGATTCGCGGTCTTCTAGACGAAACAATTTCTCAATACGAGGATCGTTTCCTTCAATCACACCTGAACCTTTCACAGCAAAACCAATGCCTTTACCGATGATGACATATTCCTTGCCGTTCTTGCTTCCCTGAACCATTACAACGTTGTTCCCAATCACACGTTGTACTTGAAATTGCTCGATCTCCCGCGACAAGCTCATCACTCCTTTCCCATATTATCGTTAATTAGGAACAAAAAAAGCCAAGAAATGTCTCATCGAGATGATGACAATCTTGGCTCATGCCCTTAACGGTAACACGCCACTAAAATATAAATGATCATTTATGAACATATCATAAATCATGAACTACTAACTCGTCAATGGTAAATTTATAAATGTCAAGCGCAGCTCCTGAACTNNGCCTCTAAGTACTGGGACCTGAATAACCTCAGTGGCTTTTGTTTCTGACTTTAATTCTCGCATCTCCAGCTGCTGTTCTTGCCATTTATCCATCAGATCAGCAATTGTCGCATAGAAACGCTCGTAATCCTTGATTACGCTATCTAAAAATGTATCCACTTCCTCCGCATCGTAACCACGAAGCTTCATACTGAATTCTTTTTCATGTATGGTTAGAGCATCTAAAGTGATGCCAAGTTGGCTGAAGAGCTTGCGTTGCTTGTCCAACCGACGTTTCATATGTTCATCCATCATTTGTTACCTCCAAGTATATACTGCAATTATCCGGCAGTAACCATTATAACAGGGTGAGAGCATCCTGAAAATATAACTATAGTTCCAGTTCTAGAAGTTATCCGCAACCGCTTTGTTCAAAATACCTAAGCAGCGATCAAGATCCGTCTTCACCTGCTTCTTATATAGCTTTGCTTTCTCTTCTCCATCAGTTGTGAAATGGTATAAGACGATTTCTTGAAAATCCACCTTCGGGTCATTCCCTTTTAGCTGTTTAATACGATATAAAATCCCTTGCTGTACCAGCTCATGTAAGGCGCGATAGATTTCGCTCTGTGGGGGGGAATATCCATGTGCCTTGAAATCTCTACGTAAATCCTCAAGCATTTGGTATCCATACCCGCGATGTTGTTCTACCATCGTTATAAGATACACCTTGATAAAAGCCCGTTGAGCAATCATAAACGCCATATAAACCCTCCTCATGTTGTATTCTTTATTGGCTA
>DOJM01000209.1:4302-4568 GCA_003529225.1 Paenibacillus sp. | reverse complement strand
TAGGATGTTTCATCTTATGGTTTTTTTTGTATCCTCACTTCGTGATCTTCAACAATGTACTTTGGGTCCTCTAATCATGTAAAATATAAATAATACTGCTTATTCTGGCTAGGAGGATTATATATGCCCGTACGTCAAGAATCGATGCACACCATGAATGCTGTACGCACTAATTTGGAATCCTGCATACTTGGAAAATCATTTGAAATACAATTATTGTTAACCGCTCTGCTTGCTGGTGGTCATGTATTGATCGAGGATGTACC
>DOJM01000209.1:3512-4280 GCA_003529225.1 Paenibacillus sp. | reverse complement strand
ATCGCCGGATTCAGTGTAATCCAGATATACTCCCGAGTGATATTACAGGTGTATCTGTCTATCATCCTAGGGATGAGATGTTTCATTTCCGGCCTGGTCCGGTGATGACGAATATTTTGCTAGCCGATGAAATTAACCGTGCTACTACGAAGACACAATCCGCACTTCTGGAAGTGATGGAGGAACGAAATGTTACCGTAGATGGAGAGACGTATCCTCTTCCTCATCCTTTCATGTTATGCGCTACCCAGAATCCGATAGACTTTGAGGGAACCTATACACTGCCTGAAGCCCAATTAGATCGATTCATGCTGAGAATTAGCCTTGGATATCCTGATGCAGCGACGGAGAAAAATTTATTGCTGAGCCATCAGGAAGGCCAACCGGTGGACAGGCTTTCGCCAGTAACAAGCATGGAACAAATTGCAAGGATTCAGGAAGAAATTCGCGACATCTTCATGAGCGATCCTGTGCTGAATTACTTGTTAGATATTGTGCGGCAGACAAGAGAACATCCACTTGTAATGCTGGGTGCAAGTCCGCGTGCCTCACTATCCTTTATGATGGCATGTAAAGCTTATGCCTTTTTGCAAGGACGAGATTACGTTCTGCCTGATGACGTGAAGATCCTTACTCCATTTGCCTTGGGTCATCGTATATTGCTGCGTCCAGAGTCGCGCCTAGATAATATTAGCGTAGAATCTTTGCTTCAAAAGCTTCTGCAGAGCATTCATGTGCCTGTTACGATGAGGCAATGATATGAGACGT
>DOJM01000209.1:0-3394 GCA_003529225.1 Paenibacillus sp. | reverse complement strand
AAACTAAAGGTTACAATTCCCGGGATTTTGCCCTTGCCTTACGTTGTTGTAAGGGAGGTTCTTAAGCGGCATAATGGAGAATCGTGGGTATTTGAAGAAAGTGTGATCCCAAGCCTCAGAGGCATTGGGGAACTAAAGTTTCAGACACCAGCCTTAGAGCGTGGAACATACACATTCGCTAATACGGATATTATCAGCCAAGATATATTTGGGCTTGTCGAGCATAAGGGAACATTTTTATCGGAAGGACAATTTCAGGTTTTGCCTCGTGCGATCTACGTTCCGCGCTGGCAGTTATATGAGAGAAGATCTCGGCTATCTGGACCGCAGACATCCGTTATTCAATCTCGGCGTGAAACCACACAGATTAATGGCGTCCGTGACTATGTATATGGTGATCGCTTAACGCGAATTCACTGGAACGCTACTGCTAAGACAGGCTCTTGGAAATCCAAAGAGTTTGAGCATGAGTCGATTCCCAAAACCATTCTAGTCCTTGATGGAAGCACATCAGCTTATATGAATACGAATCAATTCGAACTAGCAGTTTCGGTGACGGCATCACTACTCGGCTTCGGCATTCGGGAGAGAATTGGAATTGGACTGTGTTGTTTGGATAAGACGACGAAGGTGTTCGCACCCGTTGAAGGTGCTGCTGAGCGTCAGAAGATGATTCAATATTTAATCGATCTAAACGCTGAGGGACGCGGTCCGCTTATCTCCCGATTGGAAAAGGGATACCGTATGTTTCCTAAGGGCTCTTACTTCGTGTTAATCAGTCCACAGCGTGGACAGCCTGTACTTGATGCACTACGCTGGGCTGACAGCAGAGGAATGACTGCTTCTCACATTCATGTACGAAATTCGGCAGAGATAAATAGTGGTAACGATTGGATAGACGTCCTTAGGACTCGCGGAATAACCGGTTATGGTATTAACTCGCTTCAAGAGCTTCCCTCAGTGTTAGGAGGGGAAGGATGATATGAGAACCTGGTGGAATCAGATAAAATTCTCTTGGCACCGTTCCGTCGGCCTATTTTGGCTGTTGATTATTGCACAGCAGTGGATTTCTTATACGGAACCCATCTGGTTAAATCAAACCACTGCTTCTGTATGGGCTNNAAGTTCAATTCAGACTGATTATAGAAGCAGTAGCTATTATCTATATCGTTTATCGCATCATTTCTAATGATGGAATTTATGTTCCTGATCCATGGGCTACAACCCTTCTGGATAAGCTCCAAGATATTAGTGTGTATATGGTCCCGTATATCTGGTTTGCTCTTGGTGCCTCTGCCTTGCTGTTGCTGTCGTCTTGGTGGGTATCCTCGAAGAAGCGTATCTTATGGTTTATAGGAATGAACATTGTAGCGCTGGCAGCTCTTGATTCCTTTACATCTATTGTATTGTGGCAGGAAGTGGCTTGGACGGTATTTGCGGGTATGGGATGGCTTGTCAGCCAGCACCTGAGAAGTTTTCAGCTACATTATCCGCGTGGATGGGTACATTTGCTGGAATATCCCTCAAAAATAGTCATGAATATCGCAATCGTCTTCTCTCTGGTTATTTTAATCGGTGTGAATATGCCGGATGTAAGGCCTACTTTGACGGATCCTTATACGGCGTGGCAAGAGTGGAATGGAATTGGAAAGTCTTCTGGTAAGAGTACAACTGGAACAACGAATTCTAATACGGGCTCAAGTTCCTCGGTCAACAATACTTCGTCTGGCTATAGTCTGAATGATGACAACCTGGGCGGGGGCTTTAACTTCGATTATACCCCGGTGATGACAGTGGTTTCAGATTTACGTGTTTATATGCGAGGAGAAACTCGTAGAGTCTATTCTGGAAGTGGATGGTCGGATAAGGATCGATTGAAGCGAGGACCTAAAGAAGAGGTGGAGACGGGGAAATCCCTGGAGCAAAGTGTGGCTTCTAAGGTCACTACCCGCACATTGAAGCAGACGGTTAAAGTGCTTAACAATAATGAATTTCCAGTGTTATTCGGTGCTTATTCTGTAACTTCGGTGGATTCATTGAATGGTGAGGCAGCCGAGGGGCTTTTCTGGAGAGATCGTGATAGTGAGCTTCTATGGGATATGGATGGGAAGAAACTCGACTATCCTTCGACCTTTGAGCTGACTTCTGAAGTTCCCGTCATTCCTGTTCAGGAATTGACAGCAAAGACCTATGAGGAGCTATACAAAAGTAATGATCTGGAGGAAAGCTTTCTTCAGTTGCCTGATGACTTCCCTCAACGGGTCAAAGATCTGGCCGAGGAAATTACAGCACAAGGAAAAACACCGTATGAAAAAACAGCACTTTTGCAACAATACTTACAACAAACCTTTCCCTATACCAACAAGCCGGATATAGCACGTGTTTCAAGTGAGGATTTTGTAGATGGATTTTTATTCGAGCTGAAGGAAGGTTACTGTGATTATTATTCTACGGCACTAGTCACTATGGCACGTTCCCTAAACATTCCTGCAAGATGGGTTAAGGGTTATGCACCTGGAGAACAGCCGGAATTGCCTATGAATCTGGCGCAGCAGGTGGGTGCGGCAAATAACAATTACACGATTACTAATGCAGATGCCCATTCCTGGGCAGAGGTCTATTTTGGTGAGTATGGTTGGATTCCTGTTGAAGCTACACCGGGGTTTAATGCTCCTCTACTGACTAAGAATGAGCAAATACCTGAGACAGATCCGGAAGATCAAGATGAAACGGCAGAACCTACACCTGCACCTGTAACTAATGCACAAGCAGATCAAGGCTTCCATGTGGGTTTATGGGTAATTTTGGCGGCAGTGGTTGTATTATTATCCTGGTCTATTTTTAAAGTTTGGCATATTCGCTTTAAGCTTCGCTTCTTCGTTCAACAGATGCGAATGGGCCGGCCTTTAACGCCTGATCAGAAAGTTGTGGCTGAAACTGAGCGTTGGGTAAGGTATTTGCATCGTAAGGGAATGATGAAGGAAGAGCATGAAACATTGCGTGAAGCCGTAGTCCGTTGGAGTCAGGAACGACCTGCTGTGGCCAATCATCTTTCTTCACTGCTAACGATGTTTGAACAAGCGAAGTATAGCCCTGATGTTATTGAAGACAAAGACTGGCAGAGCGTGTATACTGAAGCTTTGCGGCTGCGGAGAACGATAAGATCCAAGAAATAGCGTTCATGCAGTAAATCATTGCTATAGATTTATTTGNNGTTATAGTTTTTTGTATGAAATCGAGGTGAACGTATTGTTTGAAATGTTAGTTCCCAAACTCCGGGTGAATACGGTATTCGATATTTCTCTAGAAGAGCTGTATCGACAGGGATACCGTGGAATCATTACGGATCTGGATAACACACTGGTCGGTGCCAAAGCGCCTGTGGCTACTCCGG
>DOJM01000369.1:11759-14741 GCA_003529225.1 Paenibacillus sp. | reverse complement strand
CAAATAGTTCGCAATTCCCTCCCGTAGCTCAGGCATACCCGCATTGGATGTATAGCCTGTAAACCCTCTTTCCAGCGAATAGACACAAGCTTCTCTGACATGCCACGGGGTCTTAAAATCAGGCTCCCCAACTCCAAGTGATATGATATCTTTGCTGCCTGCAGCCAGATCAAAAAACTTACGAATACCCGAAGGCTGAATTTGCTGTACTAGCGGAGCTAAATAAGAATTCATTGATTTGCTGTCTTCTCCAGTTAGTTGCGTTTTATTCGTGATCATATGATTACTTCCTTTATGGAGAGATCATCAGACGGTTGTCTTCCTCATGCTCCTCGAAGATGATCCCATCCTGTTTGTATTTTTTAAGGGTAAAGTTCGTTTTAGTTGAGAGTACTGAATCAATTGGAGACAGCTTCTCGGAAACAAAATTGGCCACTTCACGTAAGTTTCTGCCTTCCACTTCTACCAGGAGATCGTAAGCACCAGACATCAGATACACGGATTTCACTTGTGGATACAGGTAGATTCTTTCCGCAATTCCTTCAAAGCCGCGACCCCGTTCGGGTGTAATCTGCACTTCAATCAGCGCAGTTACCTTCTCATCATCCACTTTATCCCAGTTAACAACAGCTGCATACTTAACAATTACGTGATCTTTCTCTAATTGCCCAATTGCCGTCTTTACGTCTTCTTCTTCCGCGCCTAGTAGCGTAGCTAAGAGTGAAGTAGATCTTCTGGCATCCTCTTTAAGCAGTTCCAGCACTTTCCTCTTTAGTTCATTCATTTCCTTCATGCCTTCCCTCCGGATAGTTCGCAAATGACGTTGCGCATTCATGCGTCGCCCGCGAAAAGAGTTTAATACTAATATGACACGAATTGAGCATCTCTGCAAACAAAATAACCCCATATGAATTCCTATAGAAGACTATGTTTTCTCAGCTAAATGGGTATATATACAAAAAACGCCCGTTAATACCGAAGTCTCCGGTATAAACAGGCGTCATTCTTAAGGTAACGAGGTAGAATACTTCATTTGCTAACCTGTATGGTTACATTAAATGAGAAGGCTGATGCTGTCCATTAGCCGTAATATGAGCATTCTGAGCGGAGGAGCCAAATTGCCCTGTTTTTTGTTGAACAAATTGCCCTGTTTGCTGCTGCATTTGCTGTGCGGTCTGAAGCTGTTTGTCCACATCCTGACGCAATGCTTTTGCAGGTGCAGGATACATATTCATTTGAGACATATGANNGAAGTTGAAGAGTATCCATGGTCATGGTGTTAAATACCCGGCGAACAGCTGGACATGCCGATTCTGTTGCTGCCGTAGCATATTCCCGAACCGTCCGCTTCAGATCACACAAAATGGTGTTCATTAAATCTTCATCCGGCATAAATGCTGCTGAATTTTGCGCGTTCATTTAAAAACCTCCTTAGGATTAGTATGGAAATTATTGTGGGCTTGTTGGCGCATATTGTTGATGTTGCTGGATTAACTGAGTGAGCTCAGTCATGTGCTTTGTGTGATTTTGCATATGCTGCATACAAATTTGACGAACCTGCTCATTCTGTGTTGTTGCTGCTGTAGCTGCACATTGTTTGAGAAGCAAGTCCTCATTGGCGATGGAATCAGCGATATATTCCAGTTCTTTTCCACTTAACGCCTGCATTTGAGTTGATTGCATGTGTTGTAGTCCCTCCTTGTAATTGATTCAAACAGGCTTTAGTATGCCGCCAAAGTAGTTCATTTATTTGCCCAAAGGTACTTGATAGATATGACAGAAATAAGAACATACCTACGAATGAGACAATAAATTGCCGCCAATACTAAATCACGGCACGAATGAAGGAGCGAACAATTCATGGATTTAAATAGTGGAAACACACCCTGGTCAAGCACTTTACAGAATCCCCCGATTTATCCTCCGCTAGAGGATACCGTTCACTGTGATTGCCTGGTTGTCGGCGCTGGAATGGGTGGAGCAATGGCATCCTATCGCTTATCATTAAGCGGAGCTGAGGCTGTTCTGATCGAAAAAAGACGGGTAGGAAGCGGCAGCTCGCATGCCAATACGGGATTGCTGCAAATTTTTAACGATAAATCATTAACCTCATGTATGAACACTTTTGGGAAAAAGAATGGCCTGCTCTTTTACCAGTTATGCCAAGCCGGAGTTAGGAACATTCTGGATCTGCCAGGCAAGCTCGATATCGATCCTCAAATCATTCCGCGCAGCAGTCTCCTATATGCAAGTACACCAGCAGACGTGCCTGCTTTACGGGAAGAATACGAGAATCTCGTAGCCAACGGCTTCGATTCTGAATTCTGGGAAGATGATAAAATTGCTTCATTGTACTCTTTCAGAAAATCGGCTGGGCTGTATTCGCGTGGTGACGCTGAAACGAATCCTTTTCGGACATTGCATGGATTGATCGCCAAGGCAGCATCCAATGGCGTATGCGNNGAGGAAAGTGAAGCTAAACACTATGAGTTTACGGCCGATGGCGTGATTTGCCACACTGAGAAGGGGCGCATTTTTGCTAAAAATGTCATTTTTGCAATGGGGTACGAAACGCAGGAATTAAAAAAAGACCGGGGCGCCGAGTTAATGAATACGTATGCGATAATGACCAAACCTCTGAAGGAATTTCCGAAATGGCATGAAAGCAGCCTATTATGGGAAACCGCCCGTCCGTATTTATATTTTCGTACCACCCCAGAGGGACGTATTATTGCAGGAGGTAAAGATGAACCGTTGACGGATCCAGAGCGCCGTGAAATCAGAGTGATTTCACAGAGTCAAAGGTTATTGGAAGAGCTGGAAGCATTGTTTCCTGAAATTAAAGGCATCGAGATAGAATACTCCTGGGGGGCTGTATTCGGCTCTACGCGTGATGGGCTTCCTTATATCGGCCCTCATCCCAAGTTCCCTCATTGCTACTTCATAGAGGTTTATGGGGGCAATGGGACGGTGTATAGTATG
>DOJM01000369.1:2938-11736 GCA_003529225.1 Paenibacillus sp. | reverse complement strand
CTTAGTTCTCTTTTGGTTAATAAGAGGACTAAGCTTTTTATGAGGATACTTATGCTTTATCGGTACTCAGATTACGTACGAGCTGAATACGGTCTTCCTGTGCTAGACTGTGCTGTACATGGAAACAAGACGGGCACACATACACATTAAGGGAGAATGGAGATGTTAATACAGGTCCACCTAGTGTAGCCGGTGCAGATGGCTCGAAGTTGCTAACAAGCTGTTTACCAGCAAGGATAGTTAACTCATGGCATTGTGTACATTCCGGAGCTTCTTCCTGAATCGCTAAGATGCCCGATACACGCTCTTCATACTTATTCAAATCATAATCGTCACCGAATTGATTAAGCGTATTGTAGATAGGAACTACACTGTCTTTGTCGACGTCTCCCCAAAGATCATCATCGTTAATAACCTCTTGTTTAGGTTCTTCTACAACTTCTTCTTCCTCTTCTTCGATGCCGTCTATTCCTACAGTAACTGTACGATATCCGTTAAGTTCATTGTTGCAATGAGGACAATTTTCCTCGGGTCCGAATTCCTCGTCCCATACGATTTCAGTATGACACCAAGGGCACACAGTTGTTTCCATCTTAATAATCTCCTTCATACTTTACGTTTAAATTTAGTTCATCATTAAATAAATAATACCGGCTGCTATAAAAGCAATAGCTGACACAAACAGAACTCGGGTAAGAATCTTCATGATATCCTCCTAATCCCCCACAAAGTGGAGCTGCTCATTTCAAAGCTTGTCCAGCTTCATCTGGAATCCTTGTAGGGAGGTGCAAAACTTTCTATTTTTTAAAATATAGCTGCACCGATCACATAAGACAACGAAACCGAGATCAGCATCGCTATTAGCCCAACAGCACGGTTATCTGCAGCGATCTCCTCATCAATAGAGAACACAGGGGTTAGGAATTCAAATAAAAAATAGGCAAGCAGCAGCAGCAAAAAACCAACGACTGACCACTTCATCGTCTCATAAATCGAAACACCTGATTCAATGCTGAAACGCAGTACGTTGCAAATTCCGAAGATTTTGCCACCAGTAGCCATGGCTACTGCCAAGTTCCCCTTGCGAATTTCTTCCCAGCAATTATATTTCGTTACCATTTCAAAAATAGACAGAAATACAACAAGCCCAAGAATTGCTACTGCAAAGTAGCCAAGCAAGGCACCTAGCGGATGACCCAGCAAAAGATCAATATCTCCTTGCACACATTCCCCTTCTTTCTGCCGGGCAATCCCGCTATTGCAGCTCAGCCACGGTTACGCCTGCGCCGCCTTCATTATAATTACCAAGCCTATAGCTCTTAACATGTCTGTGCTTACGCAAATATTCTTGAATCCCAGTACGGAGCACGCCTGTGCCTTTACCATGAATAATAGAAATTTGGCCCAGATTTCCTAAGAAGGCTTCATCAATAAAACGATCCGTCTCCATAATCGCTTCTTCCAAATTCGTACCTCGCAAATCCAGTTCTCTGCGAATATTCTCATCACGGGAGCGTTTAACGGTTGTCGCCTGCCGAAGAGGTGTTGGTACAGAAGCTGCTTTCGAAGAGAGAAGTTCCAAATCATCCNNTGATCCCAAACTGTACTAAAGCCTCTTTGGTGCCGCTTAATTCCACTACAAAACCTTTTTGGTTTAAGCTATCTACTTTCACTTCATCACCAGGGCCAATCGTCCGCGGAGCCTTAGCAGGCTTGCGAATAGCGGCTTTCTTACGCGGTGAAGGTTCCGCTTCATCTAGACGTCTCCGTGCTTCAATCAGCTTATGCTCTTTGACCGAAGCGCCCTCTTCCATAGCCAAACGGCGCAAGTCGCTGATGATTTCTTCAGCCTCTTTACGCGCTTTCTCCAAGATTGCGCTGGCATCCTTCTCCGCCTTCTCCAGTCGTTTGTCCCGCTGACTTTCCAGCTTCTCCAACTCTTGCTGTTGTCTGCTACGCAGTTCTTCTACTTCGCGGCGGATACTCTCTGCTCGCTCATGTTCCTGTTCCGCTCCAAGTCGATTCTCTTCGAGAGAGGCAATCATATGCTCTACACGTAGATCCTCTTCCTTCACTTCGCCGCGTGCATGCTCCAGAATTGCGCCTGGCAGACCTAATCGCTCTGCAATTGCAAAGGCGTTGCTTCGTCCAGGAACACCGATCAGCAAACGATAGGTGGGACTGAGACTTTGGACATCAAATTCCATGCTGGCATTGATGACCCCTTTACGCTCATAAGCGTAGGCTTTCAATTCGCTGTAATGCGTGGTAGCAACCATACGGCATTCAGTCCGATGAATATGCTCCAGAATGGCAATCGCCAGCGCGGAGCCTTCTGCCGGATCCGTTCCTGCACCCACTTCATCAAGCAGAATAAGACTCTTGGGAGTCATTCTCTGCAGAATGGAAATAATATTCGTCATNNCTGCTCAATGCTCTGTTCATCCCCTATATCTGCATAAATGGCATCAAACACACACATTTGACTGCCTTCTTCTGCAGGGATGAACAAACCAGACATCGACATGAGACTCAACAGTCCAATGGTCTTGAGTGTAACGGTTTTACCACCCGTATTTGGTCCGGTTACAATAATGGAGCTATATTGGTTGCCGAGCTCCACATCCAGAGGAACCACATGCTCCACAGGAATAAGCGGATGGCGTCCTTTTCGCAGCTTCAAATACCCGCGATCGTTCATACGTGGCTGTGTAGCCTTCATATCTCGGGCAAGACGCGCCTTGGAGAAGATAAAGTCAAGCTCGCCAAGAATTTCGATATCATAAGTCATTTCTTCGGCTATATCAGCTACAAGCGCTGTCAACCTGTGCAAAATGATCTCGATCTCCCGTTCTTCACGCAGCCGTGTTTCACGCAGTNNATTTTAGCAACGGAAGAAGAACGAATCATGGAATCCAGCTTCTCACGAATCCGGGTCTCTCCTCCCCGCAATTCACGGCGGATCGTAGCCAATTCAGAACTAGCTGTGTCAAGTACATCTGCGTTCTCGTCTATACATAAACGGATGGCATCTTCTACATGTTTTTGCTCTGATAAAACATCGCTGAGTGAAAATAGGAATTCAATCTTTTCCTCCTCATGCATAGCTGCCAGGAATCGTTTGACTCTTCGTGCGCCGCCAATGGTAGTTCCCACTGCCAGCAGTTCAGTTGTTCCCAACATTCCGCCTATAGAGGCACGTTTTAGTGCTGCTCGAATATCGCTTATCCCACCGAATGAAGGAATGCCCTTCAGACGATCCACATTAGCCGCTTCATCCGTGGCTTGAAGCAACTTCTTCACGCCTTCAAAGTCACCGGAGGGTCTTAGCTGCTCCGCAGTTAATCGCCCCATTGAGGTTTGCGTATATTGCATTAATTTATTTAAAATCTTGCGATATTCAAGCGTATGCAAAATTTTGTCGTCCAATTACAGTCACAGCTCCCTTCATAGATGTTTCCATTATACAGAATTCAAGTCAATTTCGCTATTTGGTATCGAGGTAAGCATAAAAACTAATATTAAGGTCACAATAAGAACTGCACATATCCTTAGCTTGGGCCAAAGGAGGTTAGTACAGTGAATTTCTTGAGTCATGTGGGTCGTTTTATTGTAGCAGCGCTTGTTCTGATGGTTGTTGGTTGGATTGTTCCACAGTTCTCGGTTGGTGGCTTCTGGAGCGCTCTAATCCTTGCACTGGTGATTGCGTTACTCGGCTGGGTTGTCGAAGGAATCTTCGGCAAAAAAGCAACGCCCTTTGGGCGCGGTATCGTCGGTTTCATCGTTAGTGCATTAGTCATCTGGGTTGCTCAATTCGTAGTGAGTGGAGTCAGCGTTTCCATTCTAGGAGCTATCCTGGCGGCATTAGTCATCGGTATTGTCGATTTGTTCTTGCCGGTATCCACGCCGTTTGAGGCCGCAAAGTAACGAAAGCTATCCACAACACAGAACCCCTATTCCCGGTTCTTTTCCGGTAATAAGGGTTCTGTGTTGTTTTTATCCATATGACATAATCTCCGCTTCATGACTTTCAGCACAATTGACCACTCTGTTCTTGCCTTGCTTTTTAGCGGTATAGAGCGCTTTGTCTGTTTTACGAAAAAGAAGCTCTTTTCCATCCCCAAGCTGATAATCACAAATTCCAATGCTGACAGTGATCGGCTTGTTGCCAGCCTGCAAATGCTCGATTTGAGCAATATTGATCCGTAATTTCTCTACAGCATCAAAAGACTCTGAAAAACTTTTGTCTGTAAAAATCACAGCGAACTCTTCACCGCCATATCTAGCCGCAAAATCATTCAACTCAATCATACCGCCCACCTTGTCCGCGATTACCTTAAGAACAAGGTCTCCAACCCTATGTCCATAAGTATCATTAACTTGCTTGAAGTTATCTATATCGAACAGAGCCAGCTGTAGTTGAAGGTTGTTGCTTTCACATTGCTCCAATAATGAATCCAAATATTCATGAAAGGTTTTATGATTATATAGTCCAGTGAGTGCATCTATCTTCAGCAGCTTATCCGAAATAGCCCTCTCCACCATCAGATCTTGGCCTTCCTTTGTTAATCTCTCCAGATTTATACGCGCTTCCCGTGCACGAATAATTACAGCAAGAGCCATCCCTACAAATACTATAAATACGCACTCTACCATTAAGAATTCAAGCAGCGGTTTATGTAGGAATGGCCGTTCCAACCCGAAATATACCCCCGCATAAAACACAATACTAAATAGTCCCATTAGATACAGGAGCTTACGATCAAAATAAATAAGAGCGACCATAATCGGCATCATAAGCGTCATCTGAGCACCATCGATAAAGGGCTCTAATACAAAATACATAAGGTAGGACACTAAAAACCCACAACTAACCACCCCATATTTAGGGGATTGTTTACTATAACGAAGCCACAGCTCCGCAGTAATCATTAGAGCCACAATTAGTAAATTACAGGCTATAAATAAGTGCCATAGATTCGTGTCCAAGGTTGTTTTTATTTGGAGTCGGTCAACATTCGACAAAAACAGCATCTGTGAGATTAATAAAAGAATAACTACCATCCAATAACCTTTTAAGATTCTACGGTGCCAAAACTCCGTATTTAGCGTATCGTTAATACTTAAAATATGTATCCCCTACTTTTATACGTTAATGTAATAGCTTTCATTATAATAAATTTTAGTTATATTTTCTTCATTTATTTGCAATTTACGACAAAGTTTGAACAGTCTCCCTTGTTCACGGATTTTTCACATTTAATCAAAGCGCTTACTTAAATTTTAAGTTATGATGTCTACATAATTGTCACATTTTCACTATGCTTGGACTTCTTGGGAGGAGGTTTGGATCATTAAAAAATTTGCAATTCTACTTTCAATTTTGTTCGTTATAGCACTTACAGCCTGTGGAAACAGCAATGATAGTGCTGCTGGCAATGCTAACCCATCGGAGCCGGAGATCGAAGCAGAGACAGAACTTATAATTACCGCTACGAATTACAGCTTTGATCAANNGTTTTAAAAACGATAGCGGCAATCACGGTATCCTTGTTCCTGAATTCGAACTCCAGCTTAATGGCGAAAAGTCCTCGAAAGTAATTGTTCCAGAGGAAGCCGGCACATTCGAAATGACCTGTTCGATTATGTGTGGTTCCGGACATAGCGGCATGAATGCAAAAATCATTGTGGAATAGTTGAATCAATAAATAGCCGATCGTTAGGGAATTGCCCTGACGATCGGCTATTTATTGAACCTGTGGTCACAAGCATAAACCCTTCGGCGCCCCTATAAAGAAGGTAAGTGTTAAATCGAAAAATATAAGATATAAAATATGGTGTGAATCTTATACTGTCTAATATTTTAAACAAAGAGGGCTGACCTGAAATAGATCTCTCTACACATCAGGTACAGCCTCTTTCTTGCATCCGACATTCAACTGTCCTGTTCGATTAGTTGAATCCATTCATTATATTCATTCTGAAGCTTGGCATATTCCTCTTGAAGATTACGATGCTCATCAGTCATCTTCTGTAGCTCATTCTGATGCATCTCAAACTGGACCTGTAGCAGACGAAGTTGTCCTTGGGCCAATTCATAGTTCTCGCCGACTTCACCAAGCTGCTGAAGCACCTCACTGCGTTCACGTTCAATAGATTCCTGCTTAGCCTCAGCCTCACCGGCCTCCTNNCCTGCTGCCAAATATCTATCTCTTCGCGCAGCTTCGCTTCCAAATCACTCCACTGCTGCTGCCGCTCGAATAACTCCTCGTACTTATGCTTCCAGGAAGCACCGTATGCCTCCGCCTCCCTCAGAACATCCTTCTGCTCTGAAGCAGTAGCAGCGGCTTCAAGGCTAGCCTCAGACAATTCTTCTAAGCGTCGAGCTGTCTCTTCGCCTTCTTCTTGCAGCAATTGATATCTTTCCTGCAGACGTTCTCCATCTTGCAGAACTTCATCATATTGAGAGATCAGTTCCTCATAGCGTTCACGAAGTGCAGACAGTTCCTTCTGAACCTGTTCACCTTGTTCACGGAGTGCTGCAGTTTCGTATTCTGCATCCGTACGAAGCTGAACTTCCCGATCTAACTGTTGTACTAATCCATCCGCTTGACCACGAAGGATGTCAATCTCCTTCTGAAGCGCCAATGATTTCTCTTCGTTCTCCAGTAGGTTCATTTCAAGCTCACTAATATCTTCCATCCGTTTATCCGAGAGCTCCTGCCAAATTGCTGCCTCCGCCATAGATCCAGCGAGTTCTTCCTGAACACGGTGCAGATTGTCACTCGTTTCCTGTAGTGACTTCCGCAGCTCTGAAGTTTCATTCTGAGACTGCTGATAACGCTGGTGCAATTCTTCCAGCTCTTCATTCAACAGTGTGCCTAGCTCAGTAGCAGTACGCAGCTCCTCACTGAGCTGTTCTTCACGTTTAACCACCGCTTCATATTGTCCGAGCAGCGTCTGACGAGCCTCTCGTTCACTCTTAAGACTGGCTTCAGCCGAACGGAGTCTAGACTGAAGTTGTCCTGTTCCACCACGAAGCTCAGCCAGCTGTTTCTCGAGCTCTTGAATGCTTTGCTTATGTCTATGTTCCTGAGTACCTTGTGACTGACGAAGTTCCTTATTCTTAGTAAGCTCCCGTTGTAAAGCTTCCCGTTCTTCAGCCAATTCCTTGCCTAGCTTCGTTGTCGTGCTCAAAAGCTCCTTACCCAGTGTCAACTTCGTCTCCTCGAGTTCCTTACCTAATGTTGATTTGGTTTCCTCAAGCTGTTTCTCTAATGTTGACCTGGTCTCGGTTAACTCAAGCTCCAGAGCAGACAAAGAGTCTGAATTCTCCTTAGTCAGCGTCTCCCGGATATTCTCCAGCTCTTGCAAATGCGCTGCCTTCTGCTCTTCCAACTGCTGTAGACGGATGGCTTCTGCATTCGCTAGTTCCTCTCGATGATTCTCGCGCATAGCAGACTGTTCAGCCTCATAACTTGTCCGCAGTGCCTGCAGCTCCAGCTCACGCGCAAGCAGCTCCTCTTCCAGCTTCTCTCGTGCGGCTTCAGCCGCTTGGGTTGCCTCCTGAAGCTGGTTAGCATGTACTTTACGCTCATTCTCCTGAATTTCCAGATGACGCTTGCGCTCTTCTTCAACCGCAGCAATCAGTCGTGTAGCTTCTTCCTTAGCCGCCGCTTCAAAGCGTTCATATTCTTCTTGTCGCTCCCGCTGAACCTCCAGCAGGCGAGATACTTCCAATCGCAGTTCACTGCGTTCACCTGTCATCATGTTGAGTTCATTTTTAAAATCCTGAACCTGAATAGCCTGCTCCGCCATATGTACTGCTGCAAGCACCGCTATGCGCGGCGTATCCAGTCTGTTGTGTGATTTAGAAATCGTGCGCATATGTTCGTCAACATAACGGGCAACTTGTTTCATATATTCAGTGCTGCTTCCGACGAGTTTATAGGAAGTTCCGTATATCTCCACGGCGACACGTGTCCGGTCCATAGCCACAGTTGTGCCCTCCTTTGTATGTGTGCGGATTCTAAGCTAGTCTTACTGTTTCTATTGTAGCTTTTTTCTTAAGCATTTGGCAAAATCCCTTGTAATCAATAGATTCTCGCTGACATCCTCCGCATTTCACTCTACCCAGAAAAAGCCGCAGCGAATCTCAGTTTCTAAATGGATTCGCTGCGGCTTTACACAATTCCTGCTATTTTCTTAATTCTGCACCAAAAGTTTGTTGAAGGACTGATAATAGCTTATCATGCACTTCTCCAACCTCTTCATCTGTCAATGTGTGTTCACCGTGACGATACAGCAGTGAGATCGCAATACTCTTCTTTCCACTCTCTAACTTGCCACCAGTGTACACGTCGAATACCTGTACGGATTGCAGCAAATTCCCTCCGTTTGCACGGATGGAAGCTAGCAGATCGCCCGCTGGTACAGTCGAATCTACNNGCTCCATACCTGGGAAACGTGGAAGCTCATTATATTGCAGACGGCTTTGCGTGTTATCATACAGCGGCTGCAATAGAATCTCAGCTACATAAGTATCCACTAGATCAAGCTCTCTTTGCAGTTCCGGATGAAGCTGGCCCATAGTTCCAATCTTCACACGACCCTCGTCTCCGACGAAATATACCGACGCGGAACGTCCAGGATGATACCCTTCTGGACTATCTCCCTCGTAGATAATTCTGTCTGTAAGACCCAAATAAGCAAATACTGATTCCAGCGCACCCTTCAAATCAAAGAAATCTGCAGGCTGTGCAGAAACGTTCCATTGCTTCACGGTTAGGCTACCGCTA
>DOJM01000369.1:0-2893 GCA_003529225.1 Paenibacillus sp. | reverse complement strand
ATCTGTGAAGAAGACATTGCCGATTTCAAACAACGCTAGATCGCTTTGACGACGGTTGGTATTGTAGCTAGCAATATCCAATAGTTGTGGCAGAAGGCTAGTACGCAGTACACTGCGTTCTTCACTCATTGGCATCGCCAATTTAACCGCTTGTGAGCCTTCTGATAACTCAGGGAACATCTTGCTTTGTTCCGGCTGGATGAAGGAGTAGCCCATCACTTCCTGATAACCCCCATGGGACAACAGGCGACGCAGTTCACGGCGGAGTGATTGCTTATGCGTCAATGCGCCTGGCGTTGTAACACCTTCAATCAGAGTCCTTGGAATATTGTCGTACCCGTACAGACGAGCAATTTCTTCGATAAGGTCAACATCATAGCTGATATCGCCACGTCTAGTTGGCACCTGAACTTCGATCAGCCCTTGTGTGGTATCCCCGCATTTGAAATGTAGACGAGCAAACAATGTCTTCACTTCTAGCAAGGACAGATCTGTTCCGAGATAACGGTTCAGCTTCTCCAAGGACAAAGTAAGTACCTTCTCTTCTCCAGCGACTGTTCCTGCTTGCACAATTCCTTCATGCACAGATCCGCCACCATAACGCGCAATAAGTACTGCTGCACGGTTCAATGCAGGGATCACTGCATTTGGATCCACTTCTTTCTCGAAACGAAGCGACGCTTCCGAGCGAAGTCCCAGTTGACGCGAGGTTTTACGAACGGTTCCTCCATCAAACTTAGCGGATTCCAAAACGAGATTTACCGTCTCAGCAGAAACTTCCGTATCCTGTCCTCCCATTACTCCAGCCAGAGCTACTGCTTTAGCTCCATCAGCGATAACGAGCATATGTGGCTCAAGCTTCCGTTCTTGGCCATCAAGTGTAATCAGGACTTCACCTTCATGAGCAAGGCGAACGCCGAGTTCTCCGCCTTCTATTTTATCCGCATCAAAAGCATGAAGCGGCTGTCCGTACTCGAGCATCACGTAGTTCGTGATGTCTACGATGTTGTTAATTGGACGAATACCAGCCGCCATCAGACGATTCTGAATCCACAGCGGTGATGCTGCAGGTTTAACACCCGAGATATAACGAACAGCGTAATGACTGCAATGTTCTTCATTCTCAATCTTAACGGAAATAGATTGAGCAGCTGCTCCGCTGATCTCAATCATTTCGCTCGCAGGATCAGGTAATTTGATGTCACGTCCAAGAATCGCGCTCACTTCATAAGCAGCACCAATCATGCTTAGGCAGTCTGAACGGTTCGGAGTCAGATCGAATTCCAGAATTTCATCATCTAGACCCAGCAACTTTGAAATATCTTGACCGATCTCAGTACCTTCAGGAAGTACAAGAATTCCTTCTTGTTGCTCTTTAGGAAGCAATTTATCATTGAGTCCCAATTCTTTAGCCGAGCAGATCATCCCTTGCGATAATACCCCTCGCAGCTTCGCTTTTTTGATATCCAGCCCTGGCAGCTTAGCGCCAACAAGAGCTACAGGAACGGTTTGTCCCGCAGCCACATTTTTTGCACCACAGACGATTTGCAGATCTTCGCCTTGACCTGCATCCACGATACATACGTTCAGCTTATCCGCATCAGGATGTTTTTCCTTCGATTTCACATAGCCGGTTACGATGCCGGAAATCCCTTTATTGCGGCGCTCTACTCCGTCAATTTCAATGCCGGCAGCGGTAATTTTCTCCGCAAGCTTTTCGGCGGTTACTCCTTCAATCGATGTATAATCAGCCAACCATCCGGTTGATACTTTCATGTCCGCTCACTTCCTTTATGTTTCAGATGTATTTATCTACTTGCCGTTCGATCTGCTTCCTGTGGGAGGCTGGATTAAGAGCTCTCAATTTCAACTGCAAAACACTATTAAGGACGGTCACTACAAGGAATCTTTGGACTTCCAGCCGCTGTTGTCCCCAGATTTCTTGATCTAAACCGCTCTTCGCGGTGGAAATCCGGGGACAAAGGCGGTCGCTATCGCTCCTACAGTTCCAAAATTCCTTTCCGATCCTAGCTTAACAGGGTTTCTACAACATGAAATCAAATGCTCCAAAATCCATCCTCCTAACCCGTCAGCCAGCTCGCCACCAAAAATCTAAACGCCCTTGAACTGCTTTACAAAACTCATATCGTTGTTATAGAAATGACGGATGTCATCGATGCCGTATTTAAGCATAGCGATCCGCTCAACACCCATACCAAATGCGAAGCCGCTATACTTAGCAGGATCATAGCCACCCATTTTCAGAACATTTGGATGCACCATACCCGCACCAAGGATTTCTAACCATCCGCTTTGCTTGCACAGTCTGCAGCCATCGCCGCCACATTTGAAGCAGCTTACGTCCACTTCAACGCTTGGCTCAGTGAATGGGAAGAAGCTCGGACGAAGACGAATGTCTGTATTCGGGCCGAACATCTCTTGTACGAATTGCTGCAAGGTGCCTTTCAGATCACTCATCCGAATGTTGCTTCCGATAACCAAACCTTCAATTTGATGGAACTGGAAGGAATGCGTTGCATCGTCATCATCGCGGCGGAATACTTTACCCGGGCAAATGATTTTAACTGGAACTTCACCGTTCATAGCCTGCATAGTACGAATCTGTACCGGAGACGTTTGAGTACGCATAAGCAGGTCATCCGTCAAATAGAAGGAATCCTGCATATCGCGTGCCGGGTGATTTTTAGGCAGATTTAGGGCTTCAAAGTTATAATAATCGGTCTCCACTTCCGGACCTTCAGCCACACGGTAGCCCATACCAATGAAAATATCCTCAATTTCTTGAACCACTCTGCTAAGCGGGTGGATGCCCCCTTGCTGCATGCGGCGACCTGGTAGGGTTACGTCTACTTTTTCAGCCTGCAGACGTTGC
>DOJM01000372.1 GCA_003529225.1 Paenibacillus sp. | reverse complement strand
GGACAAACGGTAAAGTCGACTTAGTTGATCCTTCCAATAATACAATTGATTTAGTTGGCTATGGTACAGCTACAGGTGTTGAGGGGAGTCCAACCCCTGCTCTAACCAACGCGACAGCCGCTATTCGTAAAGCTGCAGCTGGTGCACCAGCAGATAGCCGTGGTTTAGATACAGATAACAACGTTACGGATTTTGTTGTTCAAGCAGCAAGTCCACGCAATAGTAGTTATGGTAAAGCACCGGAGACAGCTAGTAACGTAGTTGCTTCACCAGCCGTTAATGCCTGGCCAGTGGGCACAGAAATATCTTTGAGTACTCCTACAGTTGGAGCATCTGTCTATGCAGCTGTTTATGGATCAGGTGGTTCAACTAATTTTGAACCTTACACAGGGCCTATTACCTTAACTGAGGAAACTACGATTAAAGCGTACGCTTCAGAACCAAATATGCCGGANNCAATTCTAACCAAAACAGACGTCGCAACAGCACGCCTTGCAAGTAAAGGCCAGAATATTTCAACAGAAGGTATCGTAACTCACATTAATGCGGCAAAAATGTATATTCAGGATGAATCCGGCGGGATCGTACTTTACGGATTCCCAGAGTTCGCAAACGTTGGAGATCGTGTTGAAGTTAGTGGCACGATGGATATCTACAGCAACCTGCAAGAAATCAAATTCCTTAACGACCTTCAATACGCTGTAGTTGCTCCAGATGCTGGAGTACCTGCACCAAAATTGATTACAGCAACCGACTTGTCTGCAGCGAACGGCGAAAGCTACGAAGCTCAGCTGGTAACCCTGAACAATGTCACCATAGTCAGCGTGAATGGAAACACGGTGACAGCAAGTCAAGGTGACAAGCAATTCACCATCTTCTCTACCCTGCCTAAATTGGTAAAAGACAAAACCTTTGACAGCATCACTGGGGTTATCGAGCAGTATAATACGACTTACCAATTCATTCCACTTAACGAAAATGCTTTGGTGGAAGAAACCTTTTCCGTGATGGCCAGCCCTGGTGCAGGTCGTATCATTAAAGGAAGTTCTGTGACCCTATCTAGTCCTACCCTTGGAGCACAGATTTACTACACGACTGATGGAACAGAACCAACAGCAGCAAGCAAGCTTTATTCAGATCCAATTACAGTTAGTAAAGATCTTACCATTAATGCAATTGTCGTAGCAGATGGCAAGACCAGTAAGGTGTATACCTTTGCTTATAAAGCTTCTGATCTCCCTCGTATACATGATATCCAAGGAGAATCTCATACTTCTGAGTATGCAGGTCAGAACGTTACGGATGTAGAAGGTATCGTTACCCAATACGGATACACATTCGCAACTGGCGCTTATAGAGGTTTCTTTATGCAGGATCCTCAGCCGGATGATAATGTGAACACATCGGAAGGTATTTTCGTTTACAGCACTAATGCATCCCTTAAACCTGAAGTTNGAGATTTAGTGCGTGNNAGTGGAGGCGTTTCCGAGTATAACGAAGGGAATGCGAGCAATCTAACCTCCACTCAAATTACTATGACTTCAATAAAAGCAGACCCCTCTTCTAGTTATACTGTGCCGGCACCTGTCGTACTTGGTAAAGGCGGGAGAGTCATTCCGTCTACCATAATTGACAATGACGGCATGGCTAATTTTGAGCCTAATGAAGATGCCATAGATTTCTATGAATCGTTAGAAGGTATGCTTGTTAAGCTCCCTACCCCTACGATTATTAGTCCTTACTGGACAAGTGGTAGCGGAAATTCCATGCTTTATAACATCCCTACAAGAGTAGAAAATGATACTCCTGATGTCATCACACCAGCTGGTGGACTAGTTCTAAAAGAATATAACCAATTCAATCCTCAGCGCCTTATCATTGCTTATGGAAATCCGGGTCAAGAAGTCATCACCGGAGATAAGTTCGCTGGAGATGTTACAGGGGTTATCGGATACAACAATGGCAATTTCAAAGTAATTCCGGAGAACGGTAAGCTGCCAACTATTACCCCAAGTATCTTTAAACAAGAAACAACTACTCTTGAGGTCAATGAGGATAAGCTATTAATCGCTTCATACAACATTGAGAACTTCTACCCAGGTGTTGGAGCAACGAAAATCCAGAAACTTGCCGACTCCATCACGAATAATATGAAAAAGCCTGACATTATCGGCGTGGTCGAAATGCAGGACAGCAATGGTGAAACCGATAACGGAATCACTGAAGCAAGTGCAAATGAGCTAATTAAAGTTATTGAAACCGCTGGTGGCCCTGTATACAGATACACAGACATCGCACCGGAGAACAATAAGGATGGCGGAGCCCCAGGCGGAAACATTCGCGTAGGATTCCTGTATAATCCTGCAAGAGTACAGCTTGCTAATAGTGTAAATGGACAAAAAGGTAGTGCCACACAAGCAGTCGGCTACAATGCAGCGTCAAATCAATTAACCTATAATCCTGGACGAATTGATCCAACAAACTCCGCATTTGCAAGCTCACGTAAGCCCCTTGCTGCACAGTTTGTATTTGGTGGCGAAACTGTGATTGTAATCGCAAACCATTTCAATTCAAAAGGCGGCGATAATGGTCCTTTCGGGATCGCACAGCCACCTGTATTATCCAGTGAAACACAACGCCATAAAATCGCGGCGATCGTAAACGGATTTGTCAAAGCGGTTCTGACTGCAAATCCTGAAGCCAACGTCGTAGCTCTTGGCGATTTGAATGATTTCCAATTCACTAAAACTGCAACCCTCTTAAAAGGCACAGAGCTAGACAATTTGATCGATACACTGCCTTTAAATGAGCGGTATACGTACACCTATGACGGAAACTCTCAAGTACTTGATCATATTCTTGTCAGTAAAAATCTGACGGCTTCTTCCAAGGTAGATGTTGTCCATCTAAATGCCGACTTCTCACCATCGAAAGGTCGGGTATCCGATCATGATGCGGTTTTGGCACAGCTTGATTTTAATGCCGTTGAAGACTTCCCATTAACGGTTCTGCACACCAACGATACGCATGCAGGACTAGATACGGTAAGCTCACCAAATAACATCTTGCGC
This sequence comes from Paenibacillus sp., assembly GCA_003529225.1. Lineage (GTDB taxonomy): Bacteria > Bacillota > Bacilli > Paenibacillales > Paenibacillaceae > Paenibacillus_AQ > Paenibacillus_AQ pseudetheri. The sequence continues at coordinate 3,950 of DOJM01000372.1, read as the reverse complement.
CGTGTAACGGCAATCAAAAACGCTAAAACAACTACAGAAAACCCTATTCTTCTCGATGCGGGTGATGTATTTTCTGGGACTCTTTACTTCAACAAGTATCTGGGTCAAGCAGACCTCAGATTCATGAATTTGGTTGGTTATGATGCTATGACTTTCGGAAACCATGAATTTGATAAACATGAAAAAGAGCCTGAAGTTCTTTCTAAATTCATCGGTAACGCTAAATTCCCTTTTGTCTCATCCAATGTGAATTTCTCTGCGGATGATACTCTAAGCAAAATGTTTACCAATGAAATCGGTCGTTCGGGTAAAGCGGCAACCATCTACCCTGCACTGATCAAAGACGTAGACGGCGAACAGGTTGGTATCATTGGTCTGACCACAGAAGATACAGCAAACATTGCTTCACCAGGTAAAGTGACTTTCGAGAAAGCTGTAGTGAAGGCAAAAGAAACTGTCGCTATTNNGATTGTTCTCTCACACCTTGGCTACGAAGAAGATCTCAAGCTAGCCAAAGCCGTTAATGGCATTGATATTATTGTCGGTGGTCACAGCCACACGCAACTGGATCAAGCCTTTGTAGATAACAGCGATTCTAATGCACCGAAGCTTATTGTACAGACCGGTGAAAAAGGACTTTTCCTTGGTCAACTTGAGGTTAAATTCAACAAAGATGGCGTACTGACAAATTGGAAAGACCAATTAATCTCCATCGATGCTAAGAATGGCGCTAACTATGTTATTGCAGAGGATCCTGAAGCTAAAAAGATCCTAGNNTTCGTAACGATGTTCGCACAAAGGAAACCAACCTCGGTAACCTGATTGCCGACGGCATGCTTTATGCAGCCAAGAAAGCTGGCACTAATGCGGTAATCGCCCTGCAAAATGGTGGCGGTATTCGCGAATCCATCAATGAAGGACCAATTACACAAGGCGAAGTACTCGGAGTACTTCCATTCAACAACGATCTGGTTACGATCACTTTAACCGGACAAGAAATTAAAGATGCAATGGAGAATGGTGTNNCCAGCAGCAGACGGACGTTTCCCACACGTTGCAGGGTTGAAATTCTATTACGACTCTACGAAACCTGTGAACGAACGTGTATTGCGTATTGAAGTGAAGAACGGAGATAAATACATTCCTCTAGATCTAAAAGCATCTTATGAAGTAGCTACTAATGCTTTCACAGCTAAGGGTGGAGATTTCTACACTTCACTTGAAAAAGCCTATAAAGAAGGTCGCGTGAATCTACTGTACCTACCGGACTTTGATGTATTTACGAAGTATCTTCAGAAGATTGGAAAGGTCACTGCGAATACTTCCGCAGTTGAAGGCCGAATTGTGGATCTGAAAGGTGCACCGCTGCCGGCGATTAGTCCAACTCCGACACCAGTTCCAACTTCACCAACTGCAACAACAGCACCAACGACTGCTCCAACTGTTGCACCAACGGCTGCACCGCAAGTAACAACAATTAATGCTGCTGATCTGACCAAACAACTTGCTGAACTGCCAACTGGTAAACATGAACTGGTTATTCCGGTTAAAGCGACTACCGGCGGCGCTCAAGTAGAACTTCCAGGCAGTGTGCTTGTAAAACAAGCTGCAGCACAGCCTAACACTATCTTTACCTTTACAACTGCAGGCGCTTCTTATNNACCGCTCAGCATTATAAACAGTGCAGCACTTTCTGCTCAATTAGGTACCAACGACTTTACAATTACGGTATCCATTCTACTAGCGGATTCGGGAACAGTAAGTAGCACAAACAAAGCTATCGCTTCACAATTTAATAATGCTACTTTAGCTGCTCCAGTAATCGAATTCAGTGTTTCAGCGCAAGCCGGAGCTAAGCGTGTACCGCTGAACAACTTTGGCAGTACTTACGTTAACCGGACGATCAATGTACCTGCTTCCTTAAATTCAAATAACGCAACGGCAGTTGTCTTCGATCCTGCTACAGGGAAGATTTCCTTCGTCCCTGCGCTATTTGCTCCTAAGGCTGATGGAACAACGGATGTTACGATTAAACGGAACAGCAACAGCTATTACACCGTTGTTAAATCTTCCAAAACGTTTGAAGATCTTAACGGACACTGGGCTAAAGCATCTATTGATCTGTTAGCTTCCAAACTGATCGTTAGTGGAACCAATAGCGGTACATTCTCTCCTTCACAGTCGATCACACGGGCTGAGTTCGCTGCATTAATTACGCGTTCTCTGGGACTTGCGACTGTGGGTGGTGAGATAGCATTTAAGGATGTAAATCCAAATGCATGGTATGCTGATGCGATTCGTACCGCAGCAGGAGCCGAANNTGGTTATACCGATGGCAGCTTTAAGCCAGGTAGCCCAATCACTCGTCAAGAAATGGCCTCTGTATTAGCTAAAGCCATCAAGTACACCGGCAAAACCTTAAATGCCGATCCTGCAGCACTAGCTAAATTCAGTGACGCAGCAAGCATTCCTGCTTGGTCCCAAGCAGCAGTAGCAGAAATCGCTGCTGAGGGCATCATCCAAGGAGCGAAAGACGGTTCCTTTGCTCCACAAAAGCTGGCAACTCGTGCTGAAGCCGTTACGATGCTGGAGAAGACATTGAAATCTCTTCAGTTCATCAACTAATAAAGGCCCACAGCTCTGAGGACAAAAAGGCGGTTCCTAGGGGTGCATCATCCACTCAGGCAACCGCCTCTTTTTTTATATTGCACCCTACGATTCCATCCCAGCCTCATTCTCTTCATAATGACTTGTATCCCCGTGCAACAGGATTTCCGGTACGCCATCTGTAAAATCAATCCTGCATAAGCAGGTTGGATAAATGTAAGGCAGATCCCATAGCTTAGGCAACTCTCTCCCCTCGAAATAAGCCATCAAGAGCTTGATCACTACCGTATGCGTTACGATAAGAATCGTCTCACCCTGATGGACAGTGAGAATTTCCTGAAGCTTCTCTAGCGCTCTTGTCTGTCCCTCTTCGAAGGTCTCGCTGCCCTCCACTTTAAACTGGTCGGGGTCCTTCCAGAAATAACGGTGCTGATCCGAATACTGAGCTGCCAGCTCAGCAGAATCTCTACCTTCCCATACGCCCATGCCAATTTCCTTAAATGCATCGGAAACTTTCAGCGGAACATCCCGCTCTCCGCGTATAATCTCAGCTGTACGCAGCGCCCTTGGGCTGGAGCTTGCATAAATGACATCCAGATTTATAGCCTGCATCCCCTGGCTCAACCATTCCGCCTGTTGTACACCAAGCGTCGTCAGCGCAGAATCCATATGACCTTGCATACGATTCTGCACATTCCATTCTGTCTGACCATGACGCGTTAGATATATCGTTGTAGTACTCATCCGTTACTCCTCCTCTTAACCCCAAATCCAGAGATAGTCTACTTCCTGTTTCGCTCCATCCAGTTCACCGCATAGTCAACAATTTCACGCTGCGGAATCAATTGAGCTGCAGCTGAGGCGATGTGACCATATGTAATGAGTCCTGTCTCTTGCCCGAATTGCTCAGCCAGATCAACAAAATCGTCAGAGTTCCAATCTAGCTCCTTGAATTCCACCCACTGTCTAACTCCATCCACCATAATGGGCGCCCCGCCAATGGTTTCCTTCTTGCCAGCATAAGATGCTCGGCATTCGGCAAGATGTAGGGAAGTATTATTAAGATTGCCTACACCCAGCAACAGTACATGTCCGCCCAAATCGTAAATACGAGCCAGCGGAGAATCTTCCCCCAGGCCCATTTCAAGTGAATGACCATACATAATTTCATCTTTTTGCTTGCCCCAAGCAGCAAACGAATGAATGGGATGATCGCTACGCTTTACACCTTTTTGTTTGCGAAAGCAATCTGGAATAATCCCCATCCCTCTCAGTGGAGTCAAGTCTGGATCATAAGCCGGCATCTGCTCACGGATCCTCTGCCACCAAGATTCGGGCACCGG
>DOJM01000371.1:8258-9011 GCA_003529225.1 Paenibacillus sp. | reverse complement strand
GCGTAATCCATCCGTTTCCAGAATATTAGCGTATTTCATTACACCTATAGCAGATGGAATGAAGAACAGCAGGAGCTCGGCGAGTAGCCAAGAAGCGCCAACTTCTACCCAATTCAGACGAATGACACCGAACTCAAGCAGGAGAAACAATATAATCATTCCGAGTATGCTTCCGGGAATAGGGATATGCAATAATGGGGTCACAGCATTGATAAGTAAAGAGAATAACATAAGTCCCGCTACCTGCAGCAAGCCTATAACAATCTTTTTCATAAGGCTTCGCTCCTTTCATGATAATGAAAGTTTACATCAATTGTTTTCATAGGTAAAATGAATAGATCGAATAAATGACATTCCTTTCGTCTATGGATTAGGAGGAACATAAATGGATATCCGACANNCACGAATGAAAAGCTTTACCAGAGCTGCTGAATCATTATATATAACACAGCCCACGATCAGTAAAATGATTCGGAATATGGAGGTTGAACTGGAGGCGGACTTGTTCTACCGTGAAGGGAAGAGTGTAAGGCTTACAGACGCAGGGGAAATTTTGTTCACCAAAGCGCAAAATATCGTGGAATCTTTCGCTAGCTTGTCTTCCGAACTGGATAACTTACGGAATCTGGAGCAGGGTCACATCCGCATCGGCCTGCCTCCAATGGTAGGAGCGAGCTTTTTTCCATCGGTGATTGGTCAATTTCATAAACGTTATCCGCAGGTTACGATTCGTCTTCATGAGGATGGGGCCAA
>DOJM01000371.1:7345-8237 GCA_003529225.1 Paenibacillus sp. | reverse complement strand
ACGGGACTGCTGGACATTGGAATGGTCGTGTTGCCTGTAGATACAGCCAAACTTCATTGTTTTACCTTTGTTGAAGAGAAGCTGAATCTTATTTTGCCTATGGGACATCGGCTGGCCGAGGCGGAGCTTGTTCCGCTAAGTGAGCTGGCAGAAGAGGAGTTCGTGTTATTTCGAGAGGATTTCACGCTGCATGATCGGATTATTACGGAGTGTGTAAAAGCTGGATTTCAGCCGAAGGTTATATATGAGAGTTCACAATGGGACTTAATCAGCAAGATGGTAGCCGCGGGAATGGGGATCGCATTATTACCGGAAACCATTNNACATGGATCGCTCTCGATTGGTAGTCATTCCTTTGACGGATCCGGTGATTCCTTGGCAGATCGCTATGGCATGGCGTAGAGACCGTTATTTATCTTTTGCAGCACGTGAATGGATTTCTTTTGCAAAGGGACTATTGAGAACAGTACCCAAATGAGCTTCCTCACGAGCCTATAAAACATCCGAATAAATAGCTGTTTTATTGTTGTGGATGTTCTGCAAATTTTTCTTTTTTTTTGAAAATATGTTTTTTGGTATCATGGATTATGATAGGAGAAGATGTTGATAGAGAGAAGGAGAGAGTTGTGACACTATATCAAGGTTCTTCCGAGAATATTTATAGAAGAGACTACAGAGAAGATGAGCTGTTTGTGACTATAGAGAGCCTTAGATGCGAATTGCTGGAAGTCGCGGAGCAACGGAGTCTTAGTGATCATGCTGTTTTAGAGCTAAGCGAGCGATTGGACAGTTATATTTTGCTGGCACAACGTAAGATGATGGAGAATTTGCGCAGCCGCAAGTCAGGCGCAGCAGCCTACGGCTGAAGCCCAAAAGCCGCTATTACATTAAT
>DOJM01000371.1:7092-7335 GCA_003529225.1 Paenibacillus sp. | reverse complement strand
TTTTAAATTTCGATACATCCATAGAATTACACTATTTCGAAGATCAGCCCGATAAAGAGGAGAGAAATGCGCTCCTCTTTTTGTTGTACAATCTATAAGTTGTACAATCCATAACTTTCACCTATAATGTCAATTAATAGGATCTTTTCAAGTCCAACTTTGGGGGTGCCGAGTGGAGGGGAAGTTAACAACTATACGCTCAGAAATTGAGAAAAATCTGTCTCGCTCCGGCCATAATCTCGC
>DOJM01000371.1:0-7054 GCA_003529225.1 Paenibacillus sp. | reverse complement strand
GTTTTCCTGACGGTTGGTTGTATCCATTGTATATTGATGAATGCTTCAATGAGGAGAAGGTCTCACGCCGCAGGGTAGAGCCTTTTTTAATACGCTGTGCTGAGCTGGGTAAGCAGCAATGCATTGATGAAACATTAAACAGGTTATTGGAATATCCGAAATCGCTAGATATCGTTTATTCGGTAGCTGATAAATTGTTTAACAAAGGTAAAGTAGATGAATCCATATATTTTTATAAAACCGTGACTGAGAATGAGTCCGATAGTTACTCGGAGAGATTGGCGATCAGTCATTTTCGTATATTTAGATCGATGCAATCGATCGTTGATACAGATGAGAAATTACGTGCGGTAATCACTTTTGGACCCTTTAGAGGCCGTCTTCCTGAGAATATGGAATTGGATGGTCTGCTTATGCTATCACAATTATGCTACGGTCTGCGTAGATGGGTAGATATGGAAAAATTTGCTGATGAACTGAGAACCTTGGCAAATGCCGTATATCGAGATCAACTTCGGAAGAGTGTAGGTAGAAGAGCGGAAGATCTTCGTACGGAGCGTCCGCTCATCGTCTATTATGGTCATGGATATTTGCTTAAAGCGACTGCTCTGACCAAGCAAGGCAAATATGAAGCAGCAAAAAAGTATACTGCAGGTTACGCTGATCTAAGCTGGTTTGAAATGATGGATGAGGAAGGCCGTGAAGCTGTAGAACATTTCCGGATGTTTGCAACGGCCAATAGCTTTACGCTGGAGATGTTAGCGGGAAATATAGCTGTTTTACCTGAATATACAGCTTTTTTGGCTGATCATCCCGGTGAAATTTTGGTAGGTCTTATTACTATTATGGATGCAGCGAACCGCCATGGATTTTCAGCCGACAGTGTGCTTTCTCGTTTCTCGCGTGAGATGTTGCGATTTGAGGAGTTTCAGGAGCCAAATAATGTGGATCGTGTATATCGTTTAAACTATCAAGTTGCGATGTATCTTATAACCCGTAAACAGTACGATACAGGCGTAGATTATATTATTCAGTGTTTGGAGTTAGCCATTAAGCAGAACAATGGAAAAGATTTCATTAATTGCGTAACCTTATTTGAGACAAATAGGGATTATGCTACTACTGATNNGGTGAGACAGCATGAAAAAATCACTATTGATGATGGTAAGTGTGTTAGCATTGTTTAGCTTCATCATTATCGGACCTGTAGGTTCTGGAAGCCATGGAGGTATCACGACTAACGAGCACGGAGCTAATTGGTAAGATTGAAACGATCTATTCAGTATTCTTACAATACAGAGTAATACATATACGAAATTGGACTCCCTTGCCATTGTGCTTGGGAGTTTTCTTTTTCGTAATAATTGATAACGATTCAACATTTGACAAAGCGTTGCGCCGAAAATATAATTAGGTAGCCTAAATAATATAGTGTTTAATAATTAGTTGACCTAACTAAATTAGAGGTGAAAGAAATTGGGATAAACGGAGGAAATACAGAAAATACTGAAAATTCAGTCGCACACGAGCTTTTTGCGGCGATGAAACGGCTGCATAAAGGCCAATGGCAAAAGGGTGTTGAAGGCCATAAGCCGAGTGAGATGACTTTAATGATATGCATTGAAAAATGGACTCATTCAGATGATGAGGGTCTAAAGATATCTGAAATCAGCCGACTTCTCGGATTCACACCTCCAACTATTACGCAGTTGATTAATAGTCTTGAGGCGAAGCAGATGGTGGAAAGACACGCAGATCCTTCGGACCGAAGAGTCGTACGTGTGAAATTGACGGAGAGCGGAAAAAAACTCACACGAAGAGCAGAGCAATACAGAGATGCAATGCTTGATGAGCTCGTACAGTACTTAGGTGAAAAAGAGACTAAGCAGCTCACGAAACTATTGCTGAAAGTACATGCATTCGTTGAGGATAATCCGCCACCTAATTGGGATAGGCTACAAATGAACGGAGATGAGAAGCTTGATTAAATTATTTAAACAACTGAAGCCATTTCGAGTAGCTATTGGTGCTGTATTAATTCTTGTGTTCTTGCAGTCCATGGGCGACTTATACCTCCCTACGCTGATGTCCGACATTGTCGACAAAGGTATTGTTCAGGGAGATCGTACTTATATTTGGAAAATAGGTAGCTTCATGCTTTTAGTAGCAGGGGGCGGGGCCTTATGTTCAGTCATCGCCAGCTATTTATCAGCAAAAGTGGCAGCAAGATTCGGTAAACTTACCCGTGCTCGTGTGTTTAATCATGTAGAGAATTTTACACTGCATGAATTCGATAAGCTCGGTACCGCCTCTTTAATTACCCGTACAACGAATGATATTACGCAGGTACAGACTGTACTTACTATGATGCTGCGTATGATGATCGGTGCACCGATGATGATGATTGGTGGTATCATCATGGCGGTGTCTGAAGATGCGAAATTATCATTGATCTTTGTAGTAGTTATCCCGGTACTCGTGGGTGCAATTTTCTTAATCGGGATGAAGGGATTACCACTGTTTAAAGCGATACAGGTCAAGCTGGATAAATTAAATCTGGTTCTACGTGAACATTTGACAGGTATCCGTGTTATCCGTTCATTTAACCGGATTGATCATGAGAATAAACGCTTCTCTGAGGCTAACCGTGATCTGACAGACACAGCGATCAAAGTAAATAAAATCATGGCCGGTTTGATGCCGCTTATGATGATTGTTATGAACTTTTCCATGATCGCAATTCTTTACTTTGGTGGAATACGGATTGGCGATGGCGATTTACTAGTCGGCTCACTGATGGCATTTATTCAATATGCGATGCAAATCATGTTCTCCCTGATTATGGTATCGATGATGTTTGTGCTGATTCCTCGTGCTTCAGCTTCAGCCTTGCGTATCAATGAAGTACTCGATATGCGGCCGGAGTTCACAGATCCTTCAGAGAATGAATTGCAAACAACGGCTCAAGCTACTAAAAAAGACGGCCGCGATCATATGCGTGGTTTTGTTGAATTCGATAATGTTTCCTTTTCTTATCCTGGTGCGGAACAACCGGCGCTTTTGAAAATTAGCTTTAGTGCTCGTCCAGGTGAAGTTACTGCGATCATCGGCGGTACAGGTTCAGGTAAATCTACGCTCCTCAGTTTGATTCCAAGGTTCTATGATGTTAACGAAGGTGCTGTACGTGTGAATGGAGTAGATGTACGTGAGATGACACAAGAAGAGCTACGGAGCAAAATTGGTTACATCCCTCAAAAAGCGGTATTGTTCTCAGGTACGATTAACGAAAACATTCGTTACGGTAAAGAGGATGCTACCGATGAAGAGATTATTCATGCAGCCAAGGTAGCTCAGGCCTACGATTTCGTGTCAGCAATGAAAGATGGATTTGATTCGGAAATTGCTCAAGGCGGTAGTAATGTCTCTGGTGGTCAGAAACAGCGGTTGTCCATTGCACGTGCACTTGTGAGAAAACCTCAAGTTTATCTGTTCGACGACAGCTTCTCTGCACTTGATTTCAAAACAGATGCTAAGCTTCGTGCGGCACTCAAAGATGAAACCACGGAATCCACTGTTCTAATNNTGTTATTGATGAGGGTGAAATCGCCGGAATGGGCACTCACCGTGAACTGCTCGCGAGCAGTGATGTGTACCGCGAGATCGTATCCTCGCAGCTGTCAGAGGAGGAAATAGCATGAGCGAACAAAACAATAAACCTGTAGCTCCGCGCGCCCATAAAGGTCCTGGACCTGGTGGCGGCCCTGGCATGCGGATGCCTGCAGAAAAGGCTAAAGACTTTAAAGGTACACTTCGTCGTCTGATTAAGTATTTAAGACCTCGTATGGTGCAATTAATTATCGTCCTTGTTATGGCAATTGCCAGTACTGTATTCAGTATCTTCAGTCCTAAGGTTATGGGTAAAGCAACAACTAAACTGTTCGAAGGTGCTTACGGTAAATTAATGGGTGTTGAGGGAGCTTCCATTGATTTTGGATACATTAATGATATTCTGATCATACTTGCGGGTCTGTATTTGCTTAGTGCTCTGTTTAGCTATATTCAGCAGTATGTAATGGCTGGTGTAGCTCAGAAAGTCGTTTACGACATGCGTGAGCAGATCAACAGCAAGCTGGAACGTTTGCCTTTGAAATATTTTGATTCCCGTACCCATGGGGAGATTCTAAGCCGTGCTACGAATGATGTGGATAACATCAGTACTACACTGCAACAGAGCTTAACTCAATTGATTACTTCCATTGTCACCATTATCGGTGTCATTGTAATGATGCTTACCATCAGCCCATGGCTGACTTTGATTACAATTGTTACATTGCCACTCAGCTTCGTTGTGATTATAGCTATCTCCAAGCGCTCGCAGACTTATTTTGTCGGACAGCAAAAGTCACTCGGTCAGTTGAATGGTCATGTAGAAGAAATGTATACAGGTCACCGGATTATCAAAGCATTTGGTCGTGAACCGCAGTCCCTTAAAGATTTCGATGAAATTAACGATAAGCTTTACGACTCTGGCTGGCGTGCCCAATTCATGTCCGGTATGATTATGCCGCTTATGATGTTTATTGGTAACTTGGGTTATGTAATGATTTGTGTAGTCGGCGGTATCTTTGTTACTAAAAAAATGATCGATGTCGGGGATATTCAAGCTTTTATTCAGTATTCCCGTCAGTTCACCCAGCCGATTGCACAAACGGCTAATATTGCCAATATTATTCAATCCACAATAGCTTCCGCAGAACGTGTATTTGAACTTCTGGATGAAGAAGAGGAAGTTAAGGAAGTTAATACTACACTTGCGAAGCTTGATGAAGGTACTCCAGAAGGTTCCGTTGAGTTCCGTCATGTGAAATTCGGATATAAAGAAGATGCGATTCTGATTGAGGACATGAATATTGAGGTTAGTCCAGGTCAGACCATAGCGATTGTCGGTCCTACTGGTGCTGGTAAAACCACTCTGATTAACCTGTTGATGCGCTTCTACGAGCTTAATGATGGGGAAATTATCATTGATGGCGTCAATATTACCAATATGAGACGGAGTGACCTGCGCAGCAAATTTGGTATGGTGCTTCAGGATACCTGGCTGTTCAATGGTACGATCCGCGATAACATTGCTTACGGACGTGAGGGTGCCTCAGAAGCTGATGTGGTACGTGCTGCTAAAGCTGCTCATGCCGATCACTTTATCCGCACACTTCCGCTTGGCTATGATACGGTGTTAAATGAAGAAGCTTCTAATATTTCACAAGGACAGAAGCAGCTGATTACGATTGCCCGTGCGATTCTGGCTGATCCATCGATCCTCATTCTTGATGAAGCAACGAGCAGTGTCGATACACGGACAGAATTGTTGATTCAAAAAGCAATGAAGGCATTGATGCAAAACAGAACTAGCTTCGTAATTGCTCACCGTCTTTCGACGNNAGGGTAACCACGAGGAACTGCTTGCACAAGGCGGATTCTACGCTGATCTTTACAACAGTCAGTTCTCCGAAGGAGATTTGGACGCAGGCTAAATTGAAGTGAAAGAAATAGTATAGCAAACGATAAACCAACCCTTCTTTTCACATGTTGCTGATTTTATATGTGAAGAGAGGGGTATTTTATATGTGATGAGGTATTTAATTTTTCAGGAAAATAAAGAAGTTGATTAAAAATTAAAGCATATATATGATAGAATTAAAAAATGACCCGCGGCTCATTTTTAAGGCCGAAAGGTAAAGGAGAGGATGAAGGGAATGTCAGGCTATGGTAAATGGGTGGCAGGAAGAAAGACGAAGTGGGTTACTCTTCTCGTGTGGGTTGTACTAGTTGGTGCACTTACCATGTTGTGGCCTGCAGTAAATTCTCAAGTTGNNATTTCCAACAGGCAGCGGGGTGCCCGCACTGCTCGTATGGCATAGAGAAGGTGGGCTTTCGCAAGATGATTTAGTACATATCACTGCTGTATACAATAAGTTGGAACAGCAACCTTTACCCCATCAGAACTTTGTGCCCCCACTAGGAAAGCTGCCGGCTCAGGCATTGCAAACCTCATTATCTGAGGATCTTAGTACACTGGTAACCCCTGTGCTCTTCGATAAAACGGCAGATAGTGATCAGCTCGGCGAAGCTGTGACAGAAATGAAGAAGATCATAAACACGGAGACGGGTGCAGAACCCTCCGCGGCTAAGGTAGATGGAAAAGACCTGAGTTTACGTGTTACGGGTCCAGTAGGCATCTCCATAGACGCTACAGGCCTGTTCAAGAACGCAGACGTTTCCTTGTTAATCGCTACAGTTATGCTTGTGCTTGTGTTCTTATTGGTGATTTATCGTTCACCTATTTTAGCGNNGCCCAATTCTTGGGAAAATGGCACAAGAAGGCTGGATCACAGTGGATTCACAGGCGATCTCGATTATGACCGTTTTGTTATTCGGAGCTGGTACGGACTATTGTCTTTTCCTGATTTCACGGTTCCGGCAGTTGTTAAAGGTAGAGGAGAGCAAGAGTCGTGCGCTTCTTCGCTCCATTACCGAATCTTCAGGCGCAATTGCTATGAGTGGCTTCACCGTCGTGCTCGCACTGTTCGCGCTATTGCTGGCTAAGTATGGAGCTTATCATCGTTTTGCCGTTCCATTTAGCATGTCTATCTTCATTATGGGGATTGCCAGTCTAACCCTCGTGCCTGCACTGCTGGCGATCTTTGGACGGACTTCGTTCTTCCCATTCATTCCGCGTACACCGCAAATGGAAATAGAACGGGCTAAGACTAAAGGCAAACCTGTTCCTGAAATCAAAGTTTTCCGTAAAAAAGGAATTGGCGGCTTGGTAGTAACCCGGCCTTGGGCTATCGTAGGCGTGACTGTTATCGGACTGGGGGTTCTGGCTTCATTCTCCAGTGGAATCAAATTTACGTATGATATCCTTTCTTCTTTTCCTAAAAATATGGAGTCCCGCGAAGGGTTCGACCTCATCGGTAAGCAGTTTTCGCCGGGCGAACTAGCACCAGCTAAACTGATTATTGATACTAAGGGGCAAGCGAGTGGAGAGGCC
>DOJM01000557.1:4473-6334 GCA_003529225.1 Paenibacillus sp. | reverse complement strand
TTATGGAAATATGGTTGAATGAAAAGGTCATGCAAAGATCTTCCTTTCTTAGCTTGCGCAATGGTTGGTTATACTGTTACTGTTAGATAGATAGTTTTGAATAGAAGGGGATTGAACGGAATGATCGAAGAACTGAACAATAATGGACTACCGGAGAATTACGAGGAATTAAAGAAAGCTGCCAACCGCTCTGCGGATTGGAGAGCCCGTCTAGAAGCTGTTGAAGAACTGGGACAGACTAACCACAAACAAATTATCGATATCCTGATGCGTTTAATGGAGAGCGATCCTGTATATACAGTTCAAGAAGCGGCTTACCTTAAACTGAAGGCATTCGACGAAGATGTTAAAGCACCGTCCAAGAATAAACCAGAGCTAGTAAAAGGCGTATCCAAAATACTCCTGAGAATCAAGAAGAGCTTGCCAAGAGATCATTCGTACGAAGATTTCAAAGAGAAGCTGAAGAAGATGAGAATCGACGTGTACGATATTTACGAAGGCGAAAAGGGCGCTGAATTTGACGCGTGGCTGATGAAGATGTGGAATTCCTCGAACAAGTAAAGGATGACAACATGCAAATTAACAAATTAATTGAACAATTTCAAGAATACCTTAAGCTTTCCGCTGAATTACGCCCTGACTATATTGCAAGCTTAGGTAAAGGTGATAATGAAGCGAAGATTACGTCGGTTTTTCCGGAAACCCCTGCACTGCTGAAGGCCATCTATAACACAGTTTCAGGTACAAGCAGTGAGGAAGAAGAACCAAGTCTGATCGAATTTATTCCAGGGTATCGTCTAATTCATATTAATGAATATGAAGCAGAGATGAAGATTTTAGCTGGAATATTGGAGGAAAAAGGCCATCAAGTAGATGGAGTTATCTTGCCGATCTTAACGAACTACGGTAGCGACTTCATATGTTACTATAAATCTGCAGATGGTGTGGAACGCGTATGTGACCTGCTGCATGATTTTGGGGATCTGATTGTCATGTATGAATCACCTGAAAAGTTCCTGGAGACTTTATGTGAGTTCTACAAGCAGGAGGTTTATTTCCTGGATGAAGAGGGTTACCTCGATTGCGATTTAGTAAAAGAGGATGAAGTAGGCGCGGCTCTGAACCCGGATGCGAAATATTGGTCCGAGTAACAAGCTGATACCCTATAAAGAAGAGCAGCAGTCCAATTACGGACTAGCTGCTCTTTGTTTTAAGTATCTACTGTTATGTTACTCCTGCGCAGCACGGTTCTCCTGCTCCCGCAGCTCTACTCTCCGTATTTTACCTGAAGCGGTCTTCGGCAGATCCTGAATGAACTCGATTTTGCGTGGATATTTATAAGGCGCTGTCCACTCTTTAACATGGGATTGCAGCTCCTTCACAAGCTCTGGAGAAGCGGCGGTCTCATCTTTTAGTACAATAAAAGCTTTAACGATGTGTCCGCGGATTTCATCCGGACTTGCAACGACCGCGCATTCCTTAACCGAAGCATGTTTCATAAGGGCTTCCTCTACTTCGAAAGGACCAATGGTGTAACCTGAGCTAATGATAATGTCATCTCCTCGGCCCTCGAACCAGAAATAACCCTCTTCATCTTTCCGTGCCCGGTCGCCAGTTATGAAGAACTCACCGTGAGTACAGCTTTCTTTTCTGCCGGGGTCTTTGTAATAGGTATGGAATAATGCTGGCATACTTAGGTGCACTGCGATATCTCCAACGACTCCAGCAGGTAACGGAGTGCCGTCTTCGTCTACCACTTCAACTAGGCCCGGAGCAATAGACTTACCCATAGAACCTATTCGAATAGGTGTATCTTTAAGTGTGCCGATGATTAGCGTACTTTCTGTTTGACCATAACCAT
>DOJM01000557.1:3955-4316 GCA_003529225.1 Paenibacillus sp. | reverse complement strand
ACTTCTGCCAACCTGGTGCTGCTGTTGCCCAGACGGTGTCTGTTTCTTTAATATCGAGCCATTGCGGTGAAGTGATCCGTAAGTGAGCATAACCCCAACCATGACTATGAACAACTGCTTTAGGGTTGCCGGTTGTGCCAGAGGTATAGGCCAAGATCGCCATATCATCACGGTGGCTTTTGACTGCTGCGAACTCATCTGGCTGATCAATCATTAGACCTTCTAGATCTAGCCAGCCTTGACCAAGCTCGTCAGAGTCGCCGGATACAGAAAATCGGTAATCGAGAGCAGGCAGATCATCCGATATTTTATTAACTTCCTCAGTGACCTCGGACCAGGCAATAACGGCTCTGGCTTCGGA
>DOJM01000557.1:3053-3745 GCA_003529225.1 Paenibacillus sp. | reverse complement strand
TATGAACCTCTCCTATATCAAACAAGATGTGTACAACTGTTATCCCTAGTATAGCACGTTATCCTAGTACCAGGTACTAGTACCTTGATGCTTAAATTTGATATCATAGGGTTTAGAAGGTTAAGATAACTTGTGTAAATATAAATCCAGAAAGTGAGAACTTATGTTATGAATCACACAACTTTTGATGAAATATTCGCTATTATGGAAGCTTCTTTTCCCACATCTGAGATCAGAACCTATGCGGGACAACAGGAGTTATTGGATGTTCCACATTATCGATTGATTACCGAAGTGAATGCTGAGGGGAAAATCATTGCTTTTATAGCTTGCTGGGAGTTTCCAGGATTTCGATTTGTAGAACATATCGCAGTGGACCCAAGAATTAGAGGTGGAGGCATTGGCAAAAAGCTGATGGGGGAGTATATCCGTCAATCGGGCAAACCTGTGCTTCTAGAAGTAGAGCCGCCACTGGGTGAAATGGAACAACGGAGAATTGGCTTTTATGAACGACTGGGCTTCCATTTGAACCCTTATGCGTATGTGCAGCCCCCTCTGCGTGAGGAAAATGATGATTTACCACTTCAAATTATGACCTACCCTAACCCTGTCGATGAAGAAGAATTCAATCTTTATAGAGAAATTTTATATACAGAAGTGTATAAGGTTACAACACCGTATCAAGGCTAATC
>DOJM01000557.1:0-3026 GCA_003529225.1 Paenibacillus sp. | reverse complement strand
TTTACTTATGAAAAATAAAAAATTACTTATAGCAACAATGGTGTTTGGGATGGCAGTCACAGGATCAGCCGGTGTGTACGCAGGGACTAAACTTCAGAAAATTACGGCATATCTCAATCACAGCATTGGATTTAAGGTGAATGGCACAGCTTATACGCCAGTAGATAATAAAGGAAACTCATTAGCCCCAATTACTTATAACAATACAACCTTTCTTCCTGTGCGTGCGATAGCGGATGTTATGAAGGTACCTGTGACCTTTGATGCGGTAAATAATCAGGTTATTCTTGGTACTGGAGGTACGGTAACGGACACGAATTCTCTGACTCCTGTACAATACAGCAGCACTCAGAAAGAAGACATTGTTAAAGCCTTCGCCAATTTCCAAGGTTTCGAAACATCCTATGCACCTACTCAAATGGTGAGTGGAGACGCATTTCAAAAAGTAGCTGGTTCTGATGATGGAGTGAACTTTCTGTTCAAGCAAATGAAGGTGAATATTTCTCCTCGTGATTACGCCTACGATTATAAAGGTGAAACTGTAAAGCTCTCTAACGGAACCGAAGCTAAATGGTATAGCCCATCCACCGATTCGTTGTTCTTGACCTATAAACTGGATGATCGTTTTGTTACTATTAGTTCCCCAAATAAAACACTGGGTAAGACGCAATTAGAAAAGGTAGCAGTGAATGTAGTGAAATGGAGTAAATAACTCTGACGTACATTGTCCCGGAAAAGTAAAGCAGCAAGTCACTCCTTATGGAGGGCTTGCTGCTTTTTTTGGTAAAGCCTATTATCTTGTCGATAAAGCGTAACCTTGCTTTTTACGGGTTTTTACTGTGCTGCTTAGTAGGCAGCTTTTGACTGGGTGTCCCTTTACCGTGATGCTCTTTATTCTTTTCAGCTTTCTTTTGGGTGTCGTGTAATTTTTCTACAAAAGCATGAGTATCGTCCATGTCTATCCTCCTTGATTGGCAACCTTGGCGTTACTTTAACCACTTTTGTAAGAATACATACGCGATGTACTTTACAAACTTCTATGTTTATAAAGACATTGTGAAAATATTTAATAGTTACTATAAATGGATGCAAGCATTTCATAGAACAGTAAGGGAGACTGATTATGAACAGGTTATTTAAACAGGCTGTATCCATGACCTTAGCTTTCGTTATGGTACTGGGAATTACATTCACAGGAATACCAGCNNGAGCCTGTTACATTATTGGCAGGGAATTCTACGTGGAAGTATCTAGATCACGGAACAGATCAAGGGACGGTATGGCGGTCCGTGTACGATGATTCAACATGGGCGTCTGGCCAAGCACCGCTTGGTTATAAAGATAATGGAACCGGAGTCAGCAGCAAGCAATTTGGTGCTCTGAACACAAATGTAAGCTACGGTTCTGATAAAAAGAAGAAATATCTTACTTCCTATTTCCGCACAAATGTAACTGTGAATAAGGAAGAGATTACAAAATCCGATAAAATCTTGGGAAACTTCGCGTTTGATGATGGAGTTGTGCTGTATCTAAACGATAAAGAAATCTACCGTGAGGCTATGCCTGCAGGTGAAATCAACTTTCAAACACTGAGTACAACTGGTGCCGGTGATCCTAATGAGTACACAAAGGTTGATCTAACGGAACTCGTAAAGACTAATTTGAAAGATGGAAGAAATGAACTTTCAGCTGAAGTTCATCAGACTGGTGAAACTAGTTCTGACCTGTATTGGGATATGAGCCTGATAGCTTATCCAGCAACGCAGGTTGTAGATCCTGGAGTTGGTAAGCCTGATTCCATCGCACTGACTTTTAACGGAAACCCTCAAACTAGTATGGGGTTCAACTGGTATGCACCTGAGAGTGTGACGGGTACCAAGCTTGAAGTAGTAGAAGCTTCTAAATTAGTGGACGGTCAGTTCCCGATAGGTGCTCAAACTTACGAAGGAACATCGGTTACAAAAAGTGTGTATATGACAAAGGCGGATAAATCAGCCAAGAAACCAGTAGTATTGACTAGCCATAAGGTCATTGCTGATCATTTGCAGCCGGGAACGGAGTATGCTTACCGTGCTGGGGATGGACAAGCTGACAATTGGAGTGACGTAGGAACCTTTAAAACAGAAAGCTCCAGTAATCAAGCCTTTAAGTTCTTATATACAACGGATTCTCAAGGAACAACTGAAGGTGATTTTGATATTTGGAATCATACCCTTCAAGAGGGATTGGCTAAATTCCCGACAAGTGAATTCATTCTGAATTCCGGTGATTTGGTAGATAACGGTGATATAGAGGAGCAGTGGGGATGGTTCTTCAATAAACCGAAGGATATTCTGGCGAATATTCCGTTGGTTCCTTTGGTAGGTAACCATGAAAGCAAGAATTATAGCAATTATACTTCCCATTTTAATCTGCCTAATGTCTCGAACACAGGCGCGAAGCCGGATGGCTCTGTATATTCTTTTGACTACGGTTCTGCGCATTATATGGTTATTAATACAGAGTATTATGGTGCCAGCACAAATCTTGAGAATAACGACATTTACAATAAACAAGTAGAGTGGCTGCGCAGTGAAGCTGCGAAAAGCGATCAGAAGTGGAAGATTGTGCTTCTGCATAAATCTCCTTATTCTGTTGCGAATCACACAAATGATACAGATGTACTCTATTACAGAGCAAATTTGACCAAGGTGTTTGATGAGCTTGGCATTGACATGGTAATTGGTGGACATGACCACACCTTTGCTAGAAGCTATCAAATGTACGGCAATAAGCCATTGNNGGACACTAATGGAGTAGTCACTGACCCTAAGGGCACGTTATATCTGATTACAAATGCAGCGGGCAATAAAAAATATAATGTAGGCTCAGGACCATTTCCATTTGCAGCTAAATTCGGACAGCCTGGTAAGGAAATGTTCACAGGTATGACTGTAACGAATGATGAGCTTTCATATGAGGCCTACACCACGACAACTGGTGGATCTACAGACTTGTATGATAAGTACTGCATTCATAAGTCGGAC
>DOJM01000558.1:535-7007 GCA_003529225.1 Paenibacillus sp. | reverse complement strand
CCCGCCTTTTTTATCGTAGTCCCTAAACAACAGAAGATGGAATGTAGCCCATCGAACACCTCAGTATAGTTTCTTAAGTTCTCCCAATCTACAACGATTTGTTTAAGTTTAGGATGTTCTATGGCTAACGGTGTCCGTACAAGCACCCTTACTTCATCCCAGCTATCACGATTTAACAATTCCTCCGTAACCGCTTTGCCTACCAATCCGGTGGCACCTAATACCATCGCTATTCTTAACAAGGAATAACCCCCTTTACTTCTATTCGTCCTTTAGAATACGACGACCTAGCAAAAACGCAAGTGCAATCATCAGCGTCCCTACCACTAGCTGCATACCGTATACCTGAGTCCATTGCGGCCAGTGCGCAATTTTTTCATAGAGCTGTCCGCCAATAAGCGGACCAAAAAAGGAAGATAACCCGGTAAGCGCCGCATATGTGGCCATATACATCGGTCTTTCTTTTTTCGGAGTGTCTCCAATAATAAAGTTAAAGGCCAGCTGGTTGAAACCCCCTACACCAACACCAAAAACGATATGGGCCGCAAATAAGACCAGCAGCATCGGCATCACAGACAAGAGTCCCCACATCAATGAGGACAACGCAATAATCGGCAAAGTAAAGAATAACAGTCGCTTATTGCTGTATTTCGCATTTAGATTGCCCCAAACGTAGAAGCTAGCCATCATAAATACGGTCTGGGACACATTAAGCAATGACAACGTTTCATAATTAATATGAAGTAACTGCAGCATGACATAAGAGTATAGCGGAACCGTTAGGTTTTGCAACAACAGCCAAGCAGCCAGAAACAAGGTTGACTTCATAAATAATGTATCTTTAAGCGGTTTCTTAAACATGGGCAAAAATTTATGTTCTTCTGATTTCTCGAACGGTACATCCGGATAAAAAAAGAATACTACGACATTCGATATCGAGAAGATCCATACAACAATATATAGAATCAGAAAACCATGACCCCCGGGATAACGGTCCAGAATAATTCCTCCGCCATACATAACCAAACTTCCAAGTGCATTCAGGACAGTGTTACGAATCCCAAAATAACGTCCACGTACCCCTGCGGGAACTAGATCACTAATCACAGAGCTCCACAGCACACCACCAGCAGTATTTGCAATAAAAGCAGTAGTATATAAAGCAATAAATGCGATGACCCAATATTCTTTAGGAAAAATAAACGGGATTAGTCCCGTAGAACCCCAAAGTATCCTATGCAGACCGATAAAAGTAACCATGGCCCATTTGCGACTTGGCAGCTTCTGAATCAGAAAAGCTACACCAATCTGTGCCACATTAACTAATGTAGTAAGCGCTAGCACAAATCCAATTTGACTAGAGGAGGCTCCTAAATACAGCAGAAATCCTGTTAGGAACTGCCCTTGTAGCAGTACCTGAAAAATAGTTGATGGCACACCTTCCAGCGTAGCAATACGCAAATTTCTACGATGCACTGAAGGTTTACGAACACGTTTTGAAACCGTAACCTTATGCTTATTTTCCATGTTGTCCATAGAGGCGGTAACACTCCTTTGATGCGGCATTGGCTTCATTCTACTCCGCATCAATCTACTGTCAATACGCCAAATCGCCAAATAATATTGGAGCTTTACTCACTATCCACTTCAAGGGGCAAATAAAGTGAAAATCGACTCCCCTTCTCTTCCTTACTCTCCATGGAAATGAACCCGCCGAGCAATCTGGCCAAGTCATTACTAATAGAAAGCCCTAGTCCTGTTCCACCATATTTCCGGGTAGTAGTTCTGTCTGCCTGTTGAAAGGCTTCAAAGATCATGGCATGCTTCTCCGGTGCGATTCCTATGCCACTGTCCTTCACATCAAACACAAGCCAATGTTGCACGGCATCCCCTTCCCCACATTCCTGCTCGTGGATATGCAGCCATACGTAACCTGTCTTTGTAAATTTAATAGCGTTAGAGAGCAAATTGCGCAGAATCTGTTGCACTCGATGTGGATCGGAATGGATCATTGGAGGGACATTCTCATCCATAGAGATATTAAAATCCAGTCCTTTTTGTTTGGCCGTCACAGCGAACTGCATTGCCAGCAAATCTGGGATCTCGCTAACATTTAATTCTTCATATATAATATCTAATCGACCTGCCTCCACCTTGGATAAATCCAGAATATCGCTGATGATCATCAATAATTCATCACCCGAACGATGGATAATGGCTGCATACTCTCTAATTTCTGCTTCCGCAAGCGAATCATCATTCTCTTCAATTAATTGCGATAAATTAATGATGCTATTCAGTGGAGTTCTAAGCTCATGTGACATGTTGGCTAGAAATTCCGATTTGAATTGAGACGCCATCATTAACTGAATAGCACGCTCTTCAAGATCAAGCTTGTTCTTATGTAATTCTTCAGTCTGAGCAGACAACTGTTCGTTAGCATGCTGGATCTGCTCATTCCTTAGAAGACCGAGTTGAAAATCACGGATAATTAAGGAGAACAAAATACTTAAGATTAGCCCCGCAGGGAACGTAATTGGCATAATCTCACTTATGTACTCTTCCACAGGGATAACGCCTAACGCCATAATGTTTATGGCATTCATTAGATTAACGATTAGAATAACGATCAAACCTTGATTCACAATACTGAGGATTGAGCGTCTGACCCAGTAGCTAAGCGCCGCGCAAATAACTCCTAAAATAAAAAGATTAAGCATTCCTGCTACCGCTGCCTCTGTCACTCCAAAAGTTAACCTTGTAAGCCCCGTCCCTATACCGATCAATATAAGTGTGATGGGTCTAGGATACGCCAGCGTCGAGATGATTAGGGGTACAAACCGCAAATCAAAGATCACATGGTCGTCCAGATTATAACCAAAAAGAGTACTGATCCAACCAGCAAAGATCGCCAGGATCACCCAGCTCGCCTTCTTTATCCCTACAGTTGCATTTGAAATGGTATGTTTATAGATCAGATTAGCCAAATAGGCCACCGCTATAAGAATTGCGGTATTCCCGAAAAATATTTTAAGATACCCCATAGATACGCCCCTACCTGCACAAGATAAATTACAGATTTCATCTCACGATATTACCATAGCTTAACCTCCGTCCACCTAATTGTTGTATAGGAAGAGCGCAAATCGTATACCATTTGCACTCTTCCTATACACTTTATATTTGGGTGCTTAGNNTTAATCGCGGTAGGAACGTCCCCAGCTTTGATATTCTTTTTCCGCGTCGTCTTTCGAATGACCATAACGCTCTTGTAGTTTACCTACCAATTTATCCTTTTCACCATCGATCACATCAAGATCATCATCTGTAAGCTTGCCCCATTGCTTTTTGGCCTCGCCTTTGAGCTGCTTCCATTTTCCTTTAAACACGTCGTTGTCCATTATATGTTCATCTCCTTAGCTAGATTAAGTAGGGTAGAATACTATCCTGTGTTATCGTTAAATTACCCTGTACCATTCCCTATGAATCTTACCTAGCCTATAGAAAGTCACAATTTGTAAAATAATAGTTTAAAAAGAGGTATTCAAATCCTTTAAAATTTGATATAATCCATGTATAAATTAAACATTTATTTTTTTAAGTGATTTTTTTCACATGAGTTATCTGCTCCATGTGCTAGAATGCCCTCGGAGCTGAAACAATATTATTAAATTTTTT
The DNA here is from genome assembly GCA_003529225.1 of Paenibacillus sp. Taxonomy (GTDB): domain Bacteria; phylum Bacillota; class Bacilli; order Paenibacillales; family Paenibacillaceae; genus Paenibacillus_AQ; species Paenibacillus_AQ pseudetheri. The sequence goes on along the minus strand of DOJM01000558.1, from coordinate 3,329 downwards.
TCTATTGTATGCCGATATATGTCATGATACTGTTAGAGTTTGGCACTTCACCCCAAGATTAAAGTGACAAATATCATTTATAAAGTGATTTTTATCACTTCGCATTACTATTAAAATGTTTTACATTTTAATATATATATTTTAAACTATATTTTTGGAGGTCATTACAAATGAAAAAAACAACAGTAATCTTGTCGACTGCCCTTATCCTTGGTGGTTTGCTCGCAGGTTGTGGCAACAACACAGACAACGCCCCGGCAGCTACTAACGCTCCAACTGAAACCAATGCAGCAGCTAATTCCAGTAACACTGGAACTGAAGCAGCGAAGTACAAGGACGGAACTTACTACGCTACTGTTGAAGCCGATGCTAAAACCGGCTGGCAAACTTATGCGCTNNGTTAATAGTGCAGGCGACCTGAAGAAAAAAGTATCCGAAGATGGTAAGTATGGCATGAAAGCTGGCGGCGCTTCTTCTGAATGGCACGAACAAGCAGCTAAAGCTGAGGCGTTCCTGATTGAAAAACAAGATCCAGCAGCTATAACTTTAGACGCTGAGGGGAAAACTGATGCAATCTCGGGAGTATCCGTACACGTTACTGACTTTGTAAAAGCTGCTGAAGCTGCTCTGGCCGCTGGCCCTGTAGAAGCTGGCCAATACAAAGACGGAGGNNCTGAAGGCGAAATGGATAAAGAATCCGGTTGGAAATCCACTGTTGACTTGACTGTTGCTAACGGAAATATCGTGGCTGTTAAATTCAGCGGTGTAAATGCTGCTGGTGACGACAAAAAACAATTCTCCGTTGATGGTAAATACGGTATGAAAGCTGGCGGCGCTCAAGCTGAATGGCATGAAGAGATCGCAAAAGTTGAGCAATACTACCTTGAAAAAGGCACTGCTCCAGAACTTACAGCTGAAGGTAAAACTGATGCAATTTCCGGCGTGAGTATTCATGTTGGTGAATATTTTACACTTGCTGAAAAAGCACTCGAAGGCGCGAAATAATTTCGCATGACCTTCTGCAGTTAATCAGACGAATGAGGTGAATTTCTTTTGAAAAAAATAGTCATTTTGGGCGGCGGCTACGGCGGCGTACTCACGGCTAAGAAACTGGCAAAGAAATTTAAGAAAAACAAAGATGTTGAAATCACACTGATCGACCGGAATCCATATCACACTCTATTGACTGAGCTGCATGAGGTTGCCGCGAACCGTGCTCCAGAGGATTCAATCAAGATCGATCTAAAGAAAATCTTTGCTGGCCTTAAAGTGAATGTTGTTCTTGACGAAATCAGCAATATTGATTTCAAGGGTAAGAAACTCAAATCCAATAAAACTACCTATGCGTACGATTACCTTGTAATCGGTACAGGTAGCAAACCAACCTTCTTCGGCATTCCAGGTGCAGAAGAGAATACTTTCTCCTTCTGGTCTTACGATGATGCGGTAGCATTGAAACGTCAAATCCGCGACATGTATACCAAAGCCGCTATGGAGAAAAATCCAACTGTACGTCGTGCAATGCTAACTTTCGTTATCATTGGTGCCGGCTTTACAGGTGTCGAGCTTGTCGGGGAAATGGCTGAGCAACGCGAGGAATTATGCAAGGAGTTCTATATCGACCCATCCGAAGTAAGATTGATTGTGGCTGATATGGCTCCGAAGATTCTGCCTATCCTTCCAGATAAGCTGATTCAAAAAGCTGAAGCTCATCTTCGCAAGCTGAACGTGGAAATTGTTACAGGCGCCAAGATCACTGAAGTAGGCGAAGGTAGTGTTGCCCTTGGTGAGAAAAACGTTGTCGCTTCACAAACCATCGTTTGGACTGCAGGTGTTGAAGGTTCTGAAATCGTGGGTGGACTTGAAGTACAACAACAAGGACGCAAACGTATTGTTACGAATGAGAACCTTGAAAGTGTAGATCATAAGAACGTATATGTAGTAGGGGACAACATTTTCTTCATTCCTGAAGGTGAAACTCGTCCTGTACCACAAATGGTTGAGAATGCTGAACAAGCAGCTCCGATCGTNNCACGGTACCATGGTATCTATCGGTAGCCGCTACGGTGTAGCAAACGTTGGTTTGCCAGGCAAGTTCTTTATGCTTACTGGTTTTATGGCAATGTTATCCAAACACTTTATCAATATGTTCTACCTGTCTCAGGTTGTAGGCTTCAATAAAGTTTGGACTTATATGATGCATGAGTTCTTCCATGTTGAGAACCGAAAGAGCTTCTTGGGCGGATACTTCTCCAAGCGTTCACCTAACTTCTGGCTCGTTCCGCTTCGCATGCTGCTTGGTGGAATGTGGTTATATGAAGGTATAGATAAGTTACGGAAAATTTGGGTAGATCCAAACAAGATATTCCTAATTCCAGCCGCTCCTTTTGCAACGGATGCTTCATCAGCAGCCAGCGTAGCGGTGGATGCAGTTAAAACAACAGTAGATGCACAATCTGCAGCTTCAGCAGTATCCACTGCAAAAGAAGCGGTTGAAGCATTGCCAGTTCCTGGCTTCGTTTATAATATTACAAATTGGTTCATGGACTTGATGTTCTACAATAACGACGGAAGTTATACCTTCCTCGCGAAATGGTTCCAAATCGGTATGGTATGTGCAGAAATCGTGTTCGGTATTATGCTCATCGTGGGTCTGTTCACAGCTATTGCTTCTATTGCCACGATAGCCATGTCCGTCATGATCTGGTCGACCAAAATGGCTTCTACAGAGATGTTATGGTATGTTGGTGCGGGTATCGCTTGCATCGGCGGATCGGGCAGCACATTCGGCCTT
>DOJM01000558.1:0-518 GCA_003529225.1 Paenibacillus sp. | reverse complement strand
AATGGTTTTGTAGGGATGATCAAGGGTATGGTTTCTTCCGGCAAAACCGACAAGAAGGAGAGAATCTTGTGAACAAACAACTCATAGAAGATACCCTCCGGTTGTTGCATACTGAAATGTCACCTATTGCCGGAATTGAGCTTAATCCCTCTCCGGCTGCATGTGAGCAGCTAATCTCGGTACTAGAACGCCATGATCTGGAATACAACCGCAAAGTCAATTTGCTGGGTATTTACACTATTCTCACTTTGGCAGCTGAGCGCCATATGGAATGTATCCCACATCATCCCGACCTTACACGCAACATTTTGGATGGAGATTATTTGTACAGCTTTTACCTTCAGTTTGCGGTGAAATGCCGTGAGCTCGACCTAGTTGCTTATCTAGCTCCTTCGATCAAAAAAATGCAAATTAGACGGTCAAATGGAGACTTCGCGGAACATGATCCAGCGGCTGGAATCGAACAGTTCTTGATTCAAGAGTGCAGACAGCGTAGTCGCACAAGCAAAGCCATTTGA
>DOJM01000118.1:5765-6035 GCA_003529225.1 Paenibacillus sp. | reverse complement strand
GCATTCAAGTTCAGGCGTCCAGCCATGTCCTCCAGCGTTATTTTCTCCGTTACATGACTGATCACGAACTGCTGGGCTTTAATAACTTCGCTGCGTTTAGACTTGATAGAGAATATACTTATTTTCCGCGCTAATTCTTCCAAGTACTGAACTAGCCAATCTTCCAAATGCTCGAGGGTATCAATGTCACTCACCACATTAAACAGCTTTTCTTCGGCCATAGGCAATGGAGACTGCAGCAGCTGTTTTGTCTTCATTTGCAAATCCATC
>DOJM01000118.1:3796-5738 GCA_003529225.1 Paenibacillus sp. | reverse complement strand
TGACTTCATTGGGATGGAATTTTTGCGATGCCACCCATTCTCTCCATTCCTTTACATGAACGCGAAGCTCTGGTTCCCTGTTTAGGGCAATATCATCATTAATAACAGCGTACACACTTCCATATTCAGCATAAATATCATCCCTCGAAAAGCAGATCTCTTCAAAGCGGTGGATGCCCGCCGCCGGGAAATAAAACCGATGGATCTTCTCCTTTAGCATCCGCTGCAGTGTTCCGCGAATTTCCTCAGGACTGCGCGCCTCAGTGCCAAATATGCAGGAGACGGACAGCTTGAGATATTTCTGTACCGCAGAGGCTGCATTTTGAATGGAATGATAGATCGCTTGGTGGTCTCTGGAAGACTGGTCGCTGCAGAAGAGAATAACAATCTCTTTATGGCTGTATCTCGAAATAAATAAACTGTGATCANNTCACTCATACGGCGCACCCGCGAGGCTTCCTCTGGACGGTCAATCACTATAAGCATTGGAATGTAAGTCTTGGCATGAATCATTATTCCGTTTGACCGGGCTTGCTCGATCCAAGCCACCTTGTCCCAAGATTGGTACAACGTATCTTTAAGAAACTTTTCTTTTAGCGCAGCACGGTTTTGTGATTGCTTTTGCTTATATACCTGCATCTCGGTATGCTGCTGCCTGTTCAGACCCACTTCCTTCACAAGTGTTCTGAGTGCATGTTCCAGCTGCTCGATATTCAGTGATTCTTTTAAAATATATTCTCCTACGTTTAATTTCAGCGCCTGCTGCGCGTATTTGAATTCGTTGTGGCAGGACAGAATAATCGCACGAATTCCGGGCTTCATCGCTCTGAATTTCTCAAGCATCTCCAGTCCGTTCATCTTGGGCATGCCAATATCGGTGATAATCAGATCCGGTGGATTCTGCCGTGCTTTTTCCCAAGCCTCGAGACCGCTATAATAACATCCGGTGAGTTCAATCCCGAGCTCACTCCATGACACGGCCTGCGACAAATAACGGATAACCGGATAGTCATCATCCACCAAAATTGCCGTCAGCATTCTCTATACCCACCTTTCCGTAGTTCAGTGGAAACTCCAAACAAATCTCCGTACCCACATCAGGTTCGCTTGATATATTCAACTTAAATGAAGCGCCATAAATCATACTTAGGCGTTGGGCCACATTACGTAAGCCTATGCCGGAGAATCCTTTTCTGTCCTCTTCTGCAATCCGCTCACTACTGTATGCGGTTTCACGAAGTCTTTTTAAATTCTCCTGTGACATTCCGATGCCATTATCCTTAATGGTGATAACCAAGGTTCCTGTAGTTGCAATAATACGCGCTTCAATAAAGATCTCACCACCAAACTGCTCGAAACCATGGATGATGGCATTCTCGATCATAGGCTGAATCATAAACCGAGGCACCAGCGCTTCAGCAGTTCCGTCTGCTAAATTCATTTCCAGCCTGACCTGATTAGCATGACGAAAATTCATCAAAGTCACATAATGAGATATCGTATCTGTCTCCTCACGAAGCGGGATAAACTCATTGTCTCTGTTAAAGGTCATACGGAGCAAAGACGACAACGAACCAATCAACTCGGCGTTCTCCTTGTCTCCTTGCATCAGAATATTTAACCGGATCGAGTTGAGCAGATTAAACATAAAGTGCGGATTGATCTGCGCCTGCAGCATTTCTAGTTCAGCTTTTCTTTTTCCTGTTTGCTCATAGGTGATCTGTTCAATCATGGACTCAATTCGATCTAGCATTTGGTCAATGGTACGGGCCAGCTGTGCCGCCTCATTTTTCCCACGGATTAGCGAACGTTCGTCCAATTGACCACGACCTATTCGCTTTACAAAAGCACTTAATTTCACAATGGGCTGAGTCAGTTTAGAGATTAGAACGGTTAAGAGAACGGAAAACAAGGTAAAGAATAGAATTTGCACGGCTAAGCT
>DOJM01000118.1:1497-3755 GCA_003529225.1 Paenibacillus sp. | reverse complement strand
TTATTCTTTGACAATGCCGCCTTCATAGGGATAATGCTCACCATTTGCCATTTGTTGCTGCTCAGTTCTTGGTCTACATACAAAAATTTCTCCCCACTGATCTCGACAGTATCAAGCCCGCTATCCTTTTTCCACCACGTCATTGTTTCACCAATTCGGGCCTTATCAACATGCGAGACTACAGTTCCCTTGTCGTCTAAAAGCATCATTTCTTTACCATTATCATTGTTCAGATAAGGGCTGAGTTTGCGCTCATTAATGTTGATAATCATATATCCGATCGTGCTGCTGGAGGTCGATTGTATAGGTCTCGCAATCATTACCCAATTGGCTGAGCNNAGAATAGTTATAGTATGTGTCGTGCTCCGCTCTCCAGAAAGTCGAAATCGGCTGAGTTTGTTTCAATAGTGACATCCAACGCTCGCTGTAAAAGGTTTTCGGATTAAAGTCGCTATAAGGATAACTGGTATAAATAAATCCATTCTTACCGATCAGCGTCACTTTCAAATACTCTGAAAGAACGAACATATCATCCAGCATCCGCGACATACGGTTATACTGGATGATCCCTTTCGCTGAATGGAGCGTCTCTGGATCAGCAGACATCATCTGTCTGATTTCGCTGTTCTGAAGCACAAAATTGGACTGCTCCAGCGTTTGTTCAAAAATGGCATTCATATTGGCACTGGACGCATTGAGAGACTCTCTTGCGCTGCCAACGGCCTTCTCTAGAATCAGATCCCGGGTTAAATAATCTGTAACCATGTAAATGCAGACTAGCGGAATCAGTACGCAGATCATTGAAGACCAGACAAGTTTCATTCGAAGTGATTGATGCTTTCTAAACACGGATGACAGGCCCCATATCTGTTTTAAATTTGGAGCAGGAGGCAGAAATGCTATCCTGCCCCCACATTATAAGCCCCCTTGGGGAAGCGTACAATCCGTCTCCGCCTACTTTCCGCTGTTGTTCTGAACGACTTCCGATATTTTCTTATCGATATTGGCAACGGTGACATCCAGATCCTGTTGGCCAAGGAGATACATCTCCGCTTCTGGAATAACGTTGTTCTTAGCTTCATCCGCATATTTAGCCGGAACTTGCGTCGCACCAGGTGCCGAGTTCTCCATCGTATATTTCAGGGAATCGACATCAATCTTAGATGAATCCTTAGAACCATTCACAATCGTATCCACCAATTTGTTCGTATCCGATTTCGCCCAGCCAGAGAAGACACGTCCGCCGATTTCCAGTCCTTCTGAGGTATACCAGCGCACAAAGGTGTAAGCAGCTTCCTTATTCTTAGATTTAGCAGCTATCCCCATATAGGTTGGCTGAACAGGTGAGTAATGTTTGCTCTCACTATCCAATCGAGGGATTGGAGCAAACGCTGTAACGAAAGTTGCCGGAATAGCCTCTGTTCCGCCTGATTCCGCAACCATCCAGTCTCCCATTGGAAGCATCGCTGCTAAACCATTAAAATACTGATTCCGGTAGGCAAGTTTCTGCGAAATAATATCCTCATAAGGAGTGGCACTCTTATCTTCGTACATCATTTTCTTCATCATCTGCAAATTAGCCTTAAACTGCGGGTCCAGCGCATTGGAGGTTCCGTCAGCTTTCAGAAATGTATTATCCTCAGGTTTACTCATGAGCTGGAGCTGGAAATAATCCGGCCAATTATGCAGATATGCACCAAAACGCTTCGTCGCACCTTCACCCTTGGTCAATTTTTTCGCATATTCTTCGAAATCCGCCCNNCCAAGTCCAGTCGGTCGGAACCGGCAGACCGGCCTCATCTAACATTTCTTTGTTAAGGAGCACGAACCAGCGCTGCATGGAAGACGGTAGCGCATAGATTTTACCATTGACCGAAGTGTCCACCAGGTATTCATCTGTGAGCTTATATCCTTCTTTCTCAATATATTCGTCCATCGGTGCTAACAAACCGATATCTGCACGCTGCGAATAGTTAGTATAAGGCAGTTCTACAATGTCCAGTGGATCACTTGCAGCCGCCATCAAATCGAGCTTCTGCATGGAGGCTACAGAATCACCTTTTTCATTCAACAAATCTACTTCCACATGAATATCGGGATGCGTCTTCTCAAACTCCGCAATAATCGTACTCCACTTTGCTTTAGCTTCCGTTTGCCAGGTACTCAGCTTCAGTGTAACCTTCTCTGCTGCAGGTTCCTTATTTCCACCAGCATCAGGCGCATTTGTCGCTCCTGCATTATTTGTTTTCGCATTTCCA
>DOJM01000118.1:336-1412 GCA_003529225.1 Paenibacillus sp. | reverse complement strand
TTTATTATCCTTTCACGCCTCCGAGGGCAATTCCCTCAATAACCTGCTTCTGACCGAGAGCAAAAATAATCAGCAGTGGCAGAATTGCAGATACCGCACCAGCCATCATGAGGGAATAGACATCCCCGTATTGGTCCCCAAACAACCGAATACCTAACTGAATCGTAAACAGCTCTTTAGATTTCAAAAAAATGAGTGGATACTGATAGTCGTTCCAGGTCCAGATAAAACGCAGAATAGCATAAGTAGCTACAGCGGGACGGATCAGCGGAAATGCAATTTGTAGAAAAGAACGAAAATGACCTGCTCCATCCATCCGCGCCGATTCAAGATACTCGTTGTTTACCCCCATAAAAAATTGCTTGAGCATAAACGCACCGATAATACTAAAGCTGTTAATTAAGATCAATCCTATATGCGTATCAATCAGATTCAGCCAGTTAAACAGTAGAAACTGTGGAACCAGCGAAGCCTGCGGAGGAACCATGTAAAGTGCCAATACAACTACAAACATCGCATCTCTACCCGGAAAACGCAGCTTGGAGAACCCATAAGCAGCCAGTGCACATATCAGCACATTAATTATAGTCGTAGCCAGCGTAATATAAATAGAATTTCCGTAATACCGAGCAAAATCACCTGACCACACCTGTTTATAATTCTCAATGAGGTTCCACTGCTGCGGCAGCCATTGTATCGGAAAATTAAACACATCTTTCTCCAGTTTAAAGGAAGTGGACAACATCCATAGAAACGGTAAAAGAAATGCGATACCTAGCAGTCCCATTGCGATTGTCCAGAAGGTTCTGGATAGAAGCTCTTTTCTCACTGTAATTTCTCCTTTCTGCCTTTAATAATTGACCCATTTTTTTTGCGCTAACATCTGCAGGGCTGTTATGATCAGGCAGATGAGGAACAGGACAAGTGCCATGCTAGAGGCATAACCCGTCTTCAATTGATTGAAGGCAGTGTCATATAGCTCATACACGATAACGGTCGTGGAGTTGGCCGGTCCACCCTGTGTCAGCACTTGGATCAGATCGAAGATTTTAAATGAACCAATGACCCCTGTAACC
>DOJM01000118.1:0-190 GCA_003529225.1 Paenibacillus sp. | reverse complement strand
AGGTCCTTCGGAATACTCTGTAACCCCGCGATAAAAATAATAATGTTGTAACCGAGCTGAATCCAAATCTGGATTAACATAAGCGACGGCAAAGCATAATGGATATCAGCTAACCATTTTGGCGGATTACTCCACCCCAGTGACATCAGGAATTGATTGACAGGTCCTAGTGAGGGATGGAACATAACCT
>DOJM01000347.1:4803-4938 GCA_003529225.1 Paenibacillus sp. | reverse complement strand
GTTCGCAGCCGTGGCTAGCGCGCATGTAACTGTGGCACCAGCACAATCTAGCACGGGGGCATGGGAGACTTATACATTAAAGGTTCCTTCGGAAAAAGACGTGGCAACTGTACAAGTTGATCTACGAGTTCCAGC
>DOJM01000347.1:0-4728 GCA_003529225.1 Paenibacillus sp. | reverse complement strand
GACATCGCCTGGGATGCTTATCAACACTATGCTGATGGAAGCTTGGTGCAATGGTCCGGTGAGGCTGGAGCAGAGAATCCGCATTCTATTACTTCAATTGTACAAGCCTCCGGTGGGGATGAACATTCTCACGGTTCAACTGTCAAGAACGATTCCATGAGCATGGAAGAGCATAATGCTATCATGAAAGATGAGGAAAAAATAAACAGTGTCAATCCAATGGTCTACATCGCAGTCGGGATATCTTTACTAGCCTTTCTAATAGCGGCTATAAGTATATTGCGCGGGCGGAAAGAGTAGAAAAAAGTTTGATCTTATAACTGTGAACAGTTTCGAGTGAAGTATGAAACTGTTCACAGTTTTTTGTATGTGAAGATTTGGGTAATACGATCTTTAAGGGAAAGTAATTCAAATCAAAAAAGACGCACCCGTCAATAAACGACGGAAGCTTCTTTTTTGATTTTTTTTGTTGAGAATAACTTTTTATTTATCTATAACCGTTTCCGCTTATAGAAGGTCACAAAGATTGCGGTTAGTAGTAGGAGAAGTATCGCGACGCCGGTTGTGATAGCTTCACTCGTGCTTCCTTTTTGCTGCATAGCGCCAGCACCGCCGCCAAAGTTACCACCAATGCCACCAGGCATACCGCCACCCATTCCGCCACCGCCAGGCCCATTTCCACCTTCAGGGATAGCTGGTCCACTCATAGCCCCGGGCTCACCGCCTGCGCCGCCCTGAGGAGCCTGCTCATCCGTGGCAGCTTGCCCGCTTTCGGCATTCGTAGCGGCAGTGCCAGCACCTGTGCTCTTAGTTCCCGCGTTAGCAACGCCCGCACCTTGTCCAGCACCAGCGGCTCCCGATGCTGCGCCATTCCTAGCGCCACCACCAAAGCCGCCGCCCATACCGCTTCCCGATCCGTCACCGGAGGAAGGGGTGGTGCCATCAAGCTGCTGCTGGAGATTTTTCGCCATGTTCGACATGAAGGTTTTAACAGACTTAATCCCTTCTTCATATTGCTCGAAGGAGTAGAAAGCAGAAGGATCTGCTTTGACATAGCTGGAAATCATCATGTCCAGCTGATCCATTCTAGTTTGGAACGTGTCATCAGCTAGATAGCCATTCATCATTTCGCTGACAATCTCGTGATATTTCGCTTTGTATTCGTCGTTAGCAAGTAGCTTCACAATCAGAGGACGTTCAGCCAGCGCGCCTTGTGTAGGCTCGTCAATCAGCACGTCTGCGCTGCCCATGCCGCCAAAAGCCATATTATAATCCCACGGCAGGTCGAGAAGACGCCTTCGTCTTCATATAAGTAATAATTTTGTTTATTACCACCTAAATAACTGTCCATATTTGCTGTGACCGCATTTAGAGCGATATACTTCAGCGATTCCTCTACGTCGATGTATTTTTCATAATCGGTGCCGTGATTAAGCTCATTCAGCATATCGATCAGAATATCATCGTTAGATTTATCCGACTTCATTACTAATCCGGTATAGAGGGAAGGGTCGTCACCAAGCCAAGTCAAGTCACTGCCCTGACCGGTCATTTCCCCTTTATAAAGTACGCCGTAAGAGTTCCCGAAGTTGCGTTCCAGATAAGCGCCGCCGATCTGTTCCACTGCGAGGTAGAAGCCCTTCAGTTCATCGTTGACGTATATATTAACGAAGGAATATTTCGGCGTCGGGAGTCCGACACTCTCAGCGAGCTCATAAGTCAGAAATTCACGCATATAAGAAGCATCGCTGTAATTGTTATTCAGGTTGATCTTAGTGATGCCGAATAAATTTTGTTTACATATTCATCAAAAGAGATTTTGAAGCTGTAACGGTCAGAGTCCGTCATCTGTACTACACTTCTGAGACTAAGATTTCCTTTGGTCCGTATGGCCACGTTATCGAATTTAATGCCGTTGTATTCAACCGAAGCGGTTTTATATTCTTCTGCGCTGGAATTATCTAGCATATCCTGAAAATCATCCGGGTCTAAAGTAATTTTGACATCGACGACCTTATCTTTTGGAAAGACCTGCTCGTCTAGATTTTTCTCGTCGCTCGAGACTTTCTTATCCTGAGAATCTGTTGCAGTTCCGTTTGTTGCAGATGGACTTGCGTTCTGGCACCCGGCTACAGCGATGACCAGCAGCAGGCAACAAAGACTCAGCAGGATAGATTTACCTCTTGCTTTCATCTGGGGCACCGCCTTTCATCTTATTATGTTTAGGATACATAGTCACCGCTGTAGCTGATCAGAAGTGCATTTTTGACACCCTTAAGGTCGGAAACTGTGTTGACAAAGCCACCTACTTTATCATCCAGACGAAGCTCTAGTGTTAATTCGATATTGTTTGCAGATACTGTTTTTTGCTTCACGTTGTAACGTTTCACGGATTTGGTGATATGGTTGTGGACTTCACGTTCACTCTCATCGCCATCACAGTTAATGACCAGCAAGTATGGTGTTTCGATAGAAGAATGTTTGATGAACAAGAATAGAATTAGACCGATGATGATTGAACCCAAAATAGCCAAAGTGAAGAAGCCTGCGCCAGTTACAATCCCTGCGACTGCTGCCCAGAATAAGAAGATCAGATCTGTTGGATCTTTGATCGGCGTTCTGAAACGAACGATGGACAATGCGCCGACCATACCGAGGGACAGAATAGGGTTAGAATTGATGGCGATAATGACAGTGGCTGTAATCATGGTCATGCCCATTAGCGAGACATTGAAGCTTTTGGAGTATAACACTCCGCTAAATACACGTTTATAGAGCAGATAAATAAAGTAGCCAATCAGAAAAGCCATACCTAACGTGATGAGCATTTTCGAGATGCTTATATCGGAGACAAAGTTGTCTATCACCGAGTTTTTAATGATATCCGAAAAAGTATTTGTCGTATCTGTTGATGTTGCGGTTGCTGCTAGCGTTGCTAGTGATGCATTCATAATCAATAATCCTCCCAAATGTTGGTTTTTAGAAATTTGCGGCAGATCACGTATTTGGAAGCGGACTGTCTGTTCAGCCCCTCTATCTGCAGCGCAATTTTAATGTATTCCGGAATGTATTCATAAAATTTCACTTCAAAAATAATGAAGTTCTCATCAATCGCCCGAATCGGATGCAAATCCTTATCAAAAATATCCGTCGAATGCAGACCGGTACGTAATTCTTTATCGAACGTGATCCGCACGTTGCCGTTGTGGCAAACATAGGGCTCGCGAACATAATCCACGATGACCTTCGGCCGAAGCAGGTTATGGCGCATCTGATTGTACAATTCCATGAACAGTGGACTGTCCGGGACATTCAGGACCTCATAGTTACGTGCCATGATCTCGTCGTACATTTGACGGGTCAGCGGCTCTTTAATTTTGGCGATATAATCGTCCATTTTGATTTTTTTTCTCAAAGTGAATGATGTTGTCTTGAATGTTGTAGATACGAATACGATATTTGGCGCGTTCTCTGAGACCTCCGAGTTTGTCTGCAAGCGCCGAGTTGTTGATGTCGTCAAAATACAAACTGCGAATATGATATTCGCCACTCTCATTGGCATGCTGGTCTGTATCAATCAAGCACTGTAATCGCTGGCGCAATATAAGGTATTGATGATAATTAATGAAGAATTTTAGCTCATGCCGGAATTGAAGCTTGTTACTCATTTTCCCACCTCGTTTCTATCTCTATCTCTGTCTCTATCTCTGTCGTNNGACCTTATGCTTAACTTAAAATAGACTGAATGTTAGCTGAATGTTTTACACTACGTTAACAAAAGTATAGATCTATAGATTTGACTTCTGACTTTCTGGAATGCTATCTTAGTTAGAAGACTAGAGAGACATTTAAGGAGGAGCCGTGATGAAAGACTATAAATTCGCAATCATCCTAGGGATAGTAGTGATTGTTCTGATCTTGGTGGCTATTGGGATGGAGTGGTCCAAATCCGGGAGCTCCAAGAAATTATCAGTCCCATATGATCTTGTTACCACCTTTAAGGGAGATACGGGAACGAGTCGTGCGTTTACTTGGTATACTAGTGATTCCAATGCCGCAGGAGTTCTGGAGTTAGTAAAGGGACAGGTGTCCTCTTTTGTAGAATTGGATGTACTAAGGGTAGAAGCAAATAGTAGCGCCATAAAAACAGACCATGGTACCAGAGGTGTTCATAAAGCGGATGTTACAGGACTTGACCCTGGGACGTTATATTCTTACCGAGTGGGCAGCGGACTTGAGGGAGAATGGAGTTCAGTTGCGGAATTCACCACGGAAGAGGTTGGACTAGATAGTGTTACATTTATCAACGTCGCGGATTCCCAAGGGGAGAGGGCGAATGATTTTAAACTGTGGGGGAAGACATTGAGCAAGGCCTTTCAGACCTTTCCAGAGGCCAAGTTTATTGTGCATAACGGTGACTTAACGGAGAACCCGGAGGATTCGGCGGGCTGGGATCAATTTTTTGGTAACGTGCAAGGCTTGCTTTCTGGGATACCCTTAATGCCTGTTACGGGAAATCATGATGAGATTGATGACGATGCGACGGACTTTACTTCCCATTTCAACCTGCCAGATAACGGGGCAAAAGGTTCTATTGCAGGCACCTCATATTCTTTCGATTACGGTCCTGTACATGTGTCTGTATTGAATACAGAGAGCAATTTGAAAAAGCAAGCGGAGTGGCTGAAGCAAGATTTGAAGAGCACGAATAAGGAATGGAAGATTGTA
>DOJM01000115.1:573-3197 GCA_003529225.1 Paenibacillus sp. | reverse complement strand
CAGCGACCTTTATAATATATCACAGCACCTTTGTTTTCGTCAAGCGTTTTTTAATTTCTTTTTTTCGCTTACCGTTTCAGCAAGTTGTTAATCAACATCTTGTCCAAAGGGGCGAGACTTAATGTATCATATTTCTCAAACCTACGTCAAGCATTAAAACAAAATTATTCTTAATCCTATTAACATTACCACTCCCGGAAGACCAAGAACCGTCACTGCGCCTATGGTTGCCGGATTCAATGGAATATGAACTTGTGTGATTAAACCCGAGAAATTGACAACATATATCGCGAGCGCAGCCAGTACCAAATGAACTCCGAACAGACTAAGCCATCCAAAGCCAAGTTTTTTCCGGAATACAATTACACTCAGTAACACAACCGATATGACCAGTACTCCTATAGCTAACATTCTTAGCATATTGATCCCTCCTATTTCCTTTTGACCAGCGCCTACATCTGACTGCTATTTAATCCAATGCTCTTTGCATGTTTTAGATGTATCTGATACTTGCGCTCTGCTGCCTCTAAAATATAAATAGCGTAATCGATTTGATCTTGACCCAACGCTTCATCAAACATTAGGTACGCTCTCTCCCACTCCGATTGCGCCTTACGAACCTCCAGCAACGTTTCCCAGCCCTCCGTATCTTTTCTAACCTGTTCTTCGTCTGTCCCCCGCCACAATGAGCTCCACCATCCCATTACCCATTCCTCCTTAGAATAATTTCGATGCAAAATTACATCTCGTTATTCTCATTCATATCGGGATAGGGACAAACTTAGAACAAAAAAAGGAGGCCCAGGGGGCCTCCTATTGAAAAACACGACTTTAGAGCTACTAGAATAGCTCACGACGACCTTCCAACGCTTTGGACAAGGTAACCTCGTCGGCATATTCAAGATCGCCACCAACAGGCAAGCCATGGGCTATTCTGGTGATTTTAATCTCAAAAGGCCGAACTAGACGAGAAATATACATCGCCGTTGCCTCACCCTCAATGTTGGGGTTGGTCGCCATGATAAGCTCACTCACTCTTTCATCACTCAAACGAGTCAATAATTCCTTCAATCGAATATCATCAGGGCCTATACCTTCCATAGGTGAAATCGCACCCTGAAGAACGTGATAATACCCGTTAAACTCTTTGGTTCGTTCTATTGCCACTAAATCCTTGGAGTCTTGGATCACACAGATTACTGAAGGATCTCTAGTTTTGTCCTGACATATCTTACACGGGTCCGTATCCGTAATATTACAGCAGACGGAGCAATAATGAAGATTACGCTTGACACTTACTAGCGCTTTAGCAAAATCAATGACCTCATCCTCTTTCATGTTAAGCACATGAAAAGCTAACCGGGCGGCTGTCTTCGGCCCAATCCCGGGCAAGCGCGTAAAAGCATCGATCAGCTTGGCTAGCGGTTCGGGATAATACAAATTAATAATTCTCCTTTAGACGAAAGTGGAGTGAGTGAATTAGAACAAGCCTGGGATCTTCATTCCACCAGTAAATTTACCCATATCATTGTTAGCAAGGTCTTCAGCTTGAGTCAAAGCATCATTAACCGCAGTGATTACTAAATCCTGTAGCATTTCAACATCTTCCGGATCAACAGCTTCTGGCTTGATTTGGATAGAAAGCAACTTTTTGTGGCCATTCACTTGAACTGTAACTACACCGCCACCTGATGAGCCTTCAATAACCTTGCCACCTAGTTCTTCTTGAGCTTTAAGCATTTGCTCCTGCATTTTCTTAACTTGCTTCATCATTTGGTTCATATTATTCATACATCGTCTCTCCTTTGGAATGCGCAATTTGCGCTAGTATGCTTACATTACTCTTTTATGACAACAAGGTCTTCTCCAAAAAGCTGGATAGCCTCATCAATCCAAGGTTCAGATTTCGCATCTGCAGTATCATGTTCATGCTCTAGCCGCAACTCTTCTTTGCTAGGCTGTCCCACGGACTTCTGAGCGGCTTCGTTCCAATCGCGCTGCATAATAGTTACCAGTCTATAAGGTTTACCAAGACGCGCTGCAAACACATTCTCAATGACCTGTCTGTTTGCTGGCTTCTCCGTTGTATCACGATGAATCGTGTTCTTAAATGCAACAAGCACAGCATCGTCCATTACAGATACAGGTTCTCCGTCTACAAACCNNATGAACCGTTACCTTCTCCTCTTTTACCCCTTGCAAGACAAGACTCCACTGTTTGTAGATAGCTGCAAAATCAGGACTATCCTTACCAGCAATAAACTTATCAACATTTGGAGGCATTTTGGAGGTTGCAGAGATTCTAGGCGCAGAACTTGGAGTCGGATTCGATTTCGCAGAAGAGGCACCATCCCGCCCACCTCCGGAAATACCACCGGACTGCAATGCCTGTTCCAGCTTTTTCTCCAGCGCAGTAATCTGTCTCTTGAGCAGATCAAGTTCGCCAGAGTGGACTGCAGGAGCATTCACCCCTGATCCAGCCTGCAACGCACCTAAAGGAGCAGCTGATGCGGTCTCACCTTCATCTTGCTGCAAGCTACAAAGCTTCATCAACGCGACTTCAAACAAAGTCTGCGGATGAGTAGCATATTTCATTTCACCCAGGTACTTATTAAGTGTATCTA
>DOJM01000115.1:0-536 GCA_003529225.1 Paenibacillus sp. | reverse complement strand
AAATGCGGTGGCCATATCTTTAAACTCGGCGGGATTAAGCACTCGCTCCGTCAGTTGATCGGCCCCGGGTACCATCTTAATCATCAATAAATCACGGAAGTAATACATAAGATTCTCTAGACATTTATCAGCACTTTTACCTTCATGCATAAGCTGTTCAACAAGCTCCAGCAGAAGCCCCATATCACCTTCCAATATGGCAGTGGCAAGACGTGCAAATTGCTCAGAGGGTATCCCTCCGGTCATCCCCAGCACTTGTTCGTACGTAACTTTGCCATCTGTAAAAGATGAAATCTGATCCAGCAAACTCACTGCATCGCGCATACCCCCATCAGAAAGGCGGGCAATATACTGCAATGCGTTAACATCGGCTGTAATCCCTTCCTTCTCACAGATAGCGCTTAGATGTGCTGTCTGCTCTTCCAAAGCTACTCTGCGGAAGTCAAAACGCTGACAACGAGAGATGATCGTCGCTGGCAATTTATGAGACTCCGGAGTCGCAAGGATGAACATTGGATGTGACGGCGGCTCTTCTA
>DOJM01000463.1:9883-10408 GCA_003529225.1 Paenibacillus sp. | reverse complement strand
AAAGAGTACGGTAATAAACAGGTTTATTTTGTCGGTGGCGGAATTGCATCCTTAGCGGGCGCGGCTTACCTGGTCAGAGACTGTGACTTTCCGGGACAGAACATTCACATTATTGAAGAGATGAAGATTCTCGGTGGCAGCAACGACGGCGCAGGTGACGCTGAGCACGGTTATGTCATTCGCGGTGGCCGGATGTTAAACGATGAGACCTATGAGAATACATGGGATCTACTCATGTCGATTCCCTCCCTCGACCATCCTGAGAAATCCGTTAGAGAAGAGATTATAGAATTCGATACCGCCAATCCAACACATGCTAACGCTAGACTCGTTAACCAGAGCGGTGAGGTGGAAGATGTATTATCCATGGGCTTCGATATGGCTGACCGGCTTGCGATGGGTAAATTGATTATTACACCAGAAGAAAAAATGGGAAAAGCCCGGATTAACGACTGGTTTGGTCCACACTTTTTCACCACGAGCTTCTGGTATATGTGGGCTACTACTTTCGCCTTCCAACCTTGG